>JBKJUN010000109.1:0-1843 GCA_046590555.1 Bryobacter sp.
GAAGTCTTCCCGATCGTTTGCGGCGACTTCGCCTTCTATCAATTCCCAACGCAAGTTGGGTGGGGCAGTGGTAAAAAGCTTCTGCCAGAAGGCCTGCGTTGGGAATTGATAGAAGGCGAAGTCGCCGCAAACGATCGGGAAGACTTCGCCGTATTCGGCAATGCAGTTCTCTTCAAATTTCTTACGTGAGAACTTGCCACGCGTGACATAGCGGTCTTCGGTAAAGACCTGTCCCAGCCAGCCCTCGTACTTCCAGGATGAGGTGCCGATGTAGATGTCTTGTGCAGCGAGCTTGTGGAGTTTATCCACCAGCCGGGTGCGGATCGGGGACGGCGGGACATCAAAGAGGCCGGGCGAGGTCATGCATATATAATCGCCTGATGAGACGTCGCGATGTGTTGGGGAGCATGGCCGCTCCCGCCTTTCTGCAATCGGCCCAACAGAAGCAGCCGAATCTGGTGCTCGTCCTTAGTGACGATCACACGGTAGATCATGTCGCATGCTTCGGCAACCCGGTGATCCAGACACCAGTGATCGACAGGATGGCACGCGACGGCATGAAGCTGAACCGCATGTTTACGGCCGCACCTCAGTGTGTGCCTTCACGGTCGGCGTTTATGACGGGCAGAAGTCCGGTGGCCAATCGCATGGGCCGCTTTGCTTCGCCGATGCCGCCCGAGATCCAGACGCTACCCGAGTTGTTACGCGCCAAGAATTACTACACCGGTGTTTGCCGGCGCTATTTTCATTTGGACGGCGTCATCAATCCGACCCCGCTGACCAAGCGCATCTACGAAGAGCACGAGATGAAGACGTGGGCCAAGCGGATCGACTTTCTGCATACGGGGGGCGGCCGCGATCAAACGCCCACGGTGATGAACGAGTTTCTCGACAAAGCAGGCGAGAAACCATTTTTCTTTTGGATCAATTTCTCCGACCCGCACCATGTGTGGGACCGCAACGCGATTCCGAAGCCTCATGATCCGGCCAAGATCCCGCTCCCTGCCCACCTGCCGGATCTGCCCGGAATGCGTGACGATCTGGCGCGGTACTACGACGAGATCACACGAGCTGACGACGAATTGGGGATGGTTCTGGCGACGCTCGAAAAGCGTGGCCTCGCCGACAACACGCTGGTGATCTTTATGGGCGACAATGGGCACGCCTTTCCGCACGGTAAGGGTTCACTCTATGACCCGGGGCTCAACGTACCGCTGGTGGCGCGGTGGCCGGGCAAGATCAAGCCGGGCTCGTCGAGCTCGAATCTCCTGAGTGGCGAAGACATCACACCTACCTTTCTTGAGGCGGCCGGACTTCCCACGATCAAAGGAATGTCAGGACGCAGCTTCCTGCCATTGCTGCGTGGCTCCTCCAGCTACCAGCCGCGCAAACACATTTTCGCTGCACGCCTGCCCCACGGGAATTCAAACTTCAACTCGCAGACAAAGGCGAGCACCTTTGACTTGAGCCGCTGTGCCCGCTCGGCATCGCACAAGCTGATCTGGAACTATACGCCCTATCAGGAATACCAACCTGTAGATAGCGCACGTGATGCCGGCTGGCAGGAGATGCTCGCCGCACACAAGGCGGGAACGCTGCCACCAGCGATCGACAAGGCATACTTCACCCGGCCGAGACCCATTGTTGAGCTGTTCGATCTCGGTAAAGATCCGAGTGAGTTGAACAACCTGGCGGGGCAACCGGAATACGCCAAGATCGAAGAGGAACTCAAAGTAGCACTTCAGGAGAAAATGGTTGCAGACTATGACTTTTTGCCGCCGCCATTTGATGAAGCTGCTGTTGGTGCTGCTGCCGCTGCTCGCAAGTAGTCTTTGCTTTGGAG
>JBKJUN010000158.1:0-4868 GCA_046590555.1 Bryobacter sp.
TCGGCTTGCCTGCGCTTCAGGCCCGCGAGCGCATCCATCGGTACTTCTTCCTTTTGAGACACTGTGCTCATCATTGTGATCCATTTTCCCCGCCCTCCGATAGGGTCTAATTACAACTAAGGTATCTGTCTCATTGATGTTGGCACGGAGGGAACCCGCCTGCGTCGTTGCCAAAATCAGTGCATTCCGGCTCGTCACCGGTAGATCCAGCACGCGCTTCGCTTCCACCACTCCACCCACCGACGAAGTCGCATACGCCAAATCCGTCCTCGCATCGGCAACTACTTCAACGCTATCGCTCGTTGTCGAAACCTCAAGTGTCAGATCGAGCGATAGTTTCGCTCCAACTTCCAATCGAATCTTGTCGAGCGTACTCTTTTTGAACCCAGGGTGTTCAGCGCTCAGTTTATACTCCCCAGGATTCAAAGCAACAAAAATGAATAGTCCACCGGCATTGCTTTCGATCCTGGTTGACACACCTGTCTGCTTGTTCAGCGCCTCTACTTTGGCCTTCGGCACCACAGCACCCGAAGAATCGCGCACTGTCCCGCCCACCGATCCATCCGTCATCTGGCCCAATGCTACCGTCGCTAAAATAAAGAAAACCCGAAGCATATCCAGTCAGGATAGTCTAAAAGGTAGGGAATTCGTTTGGGCCCAGCAAGAAAGCCGTTGCGCCATTGCGGGGCATTTTGTGGCATCCTACAAATCGTTGCCACTTTGGGAGGTTTTATGATTACTTGTCCGGCCTGTGCCGTTGATATTGATTTTGATGAAGAAGATCTGGATGAAAGCGACCTCTTCGATTGCACCGAATGTGGTGTCAATCTCCGTGTTTCCAGCCTCAAGCCGCTAGAACTCGTGGTAGTCAAAGACGCCGCCGTCGCTGACGACGAAGAAGACGATTTCGACGACGAAGAAGAAGACGCCGACGAGGAAGAAGAAGAAAAGGAAGATGACTTCGAAGATGAACTCGAAGAAGAAGAGGATGAAGAAGAAGAGTGGAATTAGTCGCCGGTCCCTATTTCTTTCTGCGGCCCTGCTGGCCGCTCAATCTCCTTATGCCGTGATCGCAGGCACGGTTTTCAGGGATTCCGGTCTCGCCTTTGTCGGCGTTGAGGTGGAACTGATTCCATCTCAACCCGGAAAAAAGAACAAGAAGCAGGTTTTCCGAACCAACGGCCGGGGCGAGTTTGCGTTTCGAGTTCCAGCCGCACCAATGGAATATTTGATCGGAGTTAAACCGGAAGGTTACCGTCCAGACGCGAAACGCGTCAAAATAGTAGGAGATGAACGCGTAGAGCAGAACTTCCTGCTCGATCGTGCATCGAAGGAGAAATGAACTCATGACGCTGCGTAAGCTTTCGATATTGACTGCACTCGGATCCCTTTTGGGGTGCGCGGTCTGGATGGCAGCTCAGGAGCGCCCTGCGCCATCTCCCAAAACACCTCCTCTGTTCAAAGGTGACAAGAACAAAAAAGATGACGGTACCCGCATGGTAAAAGGTGTTGTCCGCGACCCCGCCGATAATCTCTTTGAGAATGCAGTGGTCAAGTGTAAAGACACCAAAACTCTGGCCATCCGCAGCTACATCACCAAGGACGATGGTGCCTTCAGCTTCCAAGGCCTGTCGGTTGGTACTGACTACGAACTGCGTGCCGAATCCAAAGACGGCTTAACCAGCCCCGCCAAAGTCCTTTCGGTTTACGACAACCGTCGTGAAGCCGTTATGAATCTCAAGCTAGAATCAAAGAAGTAGGAGTTGACTATGTTCACCCGGCGCGCGGCAATCGCCGCTCTTTCCACTGGATTGCTAGCTCAGGCATCTGAACCGATGACCGTTCGCGATCTCTCTGGCAAACTCGTTACCATCACCCCCGGCAAAATCGTTACGGTGGTCACCTTCATCTCGACCCAGTGCCCCATCTCCAATGACTACAACGACCGTATGTCGGCACTCTACAATGAGTTCTCCGGCAAGGGCGTGAACTTCTTTTTCGTGAATGCCAACTCAACCGAACCAGCCTCTGTGGTCGCCGAACACGCCAAGTCCGCCGGCTTCCCTTTCGCTGTTTACAAAGACGAGAACGCGGCTGACAAGCTGGCTGCCCAGGTCACACCTGAAACCTTTGTCTTCGGTTTGACCGGCAAGCAGCTCTACCGCGGCTACATCGATGATGCCCGCAATGTTGCCCGTGTTCAAAATCACGGTCTCAAAGACGCCATCACCGCCGCCATGGCTGGCAATTCTGTTGCCGCCGCTCAGACAAAAGCCTTCGGCTGCACCATCAAGAAGGCCCGCCGCAGCTCATGAAATACCTCACCGCCCTGATCGTTTCATTCTCCCTCTGCCAAGCTGCCGCCCCCACCAAACTGGTTCGTGTCGACGAACTCGCCTACCCCAAAACAGTTGCACTGAAAAAAGGCAAAGTCCTTCTCGTCAATTTCTGGGCCACTTGGTGCGAACCCTGCCGCAAGGAAATGCCCGAGCTGTCTAAGATGTACACGGCTCTTAAGGCCAAAGGTTTTGAGCTCATCACGATTTCAGCCGACGAGCCGGAAGACGAAAAGACTGCCATAGCTTTTCTTGCCAAGGCTGGCATTGGAGACCCCGCTTACCTCAAACAGGCCAAGAACGACGACAAGTTCATCAACGGCATTGATGCCAAGTGGTCAGGTGCTCTGCCGGCATTGATTCTCTACGACAAGACCGGCAAGAAGGTCAAAATCTGGATTGGTGAGACTGACCTCAAGCAACTCGAAGCTGAAGTTAAGAAGCTTCTCTAACTCTTCTTTTTCGAGTCAATCGAAGCAGGAACTGTGTCTCATCATTGAGGCTATCCAGTGCTAGGTGTGCCTCCGCAATCAGTCGAATTGCCGCCACAAGCATCATGATTGCCCCCATCACGCCAAAAGCCACTGGAATCACAGCCCATCTGGCCGAAAAGATAGAAACAAACCCAATCGAGACGCTGGTGAGAACAAAGAGTCCGCTGGCAATGTATAGAGAAACCATTGTCCGCATCAGCAGATTCGCTCGCTTCGATTGCCACTCCATGTGCTTCTCGATCATTGCCTTTCGCTCTTCGAGCATTTCCTGATCCGTCTCAGTGGCCATCACCTCTTCCATCCGGTCAGCCAGCTTCCTCACCCGGTCCACAACGCGACCCAAACGACCCGATGTCGATATGATAAAGCTGCCGCAAGCGCTTAAAAGCAAAGCCGGAGTCAGCATGGCCGTCAAAACATTGAGTGCACTCGAAAGGTTTTCGAAATTGAACGGCAAATAGAGCAGAGGATTCATAGGCCTGCACTACTGATGGTATCCGAGTGGAGTTGTCCCCAAAATTGAGACAGAAGTCTAGACTCATAAAAATTCTGATAGGAGAATTTGAGTCATGTCTAGAACGCGAAGGAAATTTACGCGGGAATTTAAGATGGCGGCGCTCAAGCGGCTACAAACGGGGATCCCGGTTGGCCGGGTAGCGCGGGAGTTAGAAGTCAACCCGACGCAACTCCAGGCCTGGAAGCGGGACTTCGAGAAGCGGCCGAACTCGGCGTTTTCCGGCGAGGGCCGGCGCCGGATGGAAGAAACAGAGGTAGCCGAACTCGAGCGCAAGGTTGGTCAGCAAGCCATGGAGATTGATTTTTTAAAAGGCTGCTTGCGACAGATCGAAGAACTGCGGAAGTCGCAGGTGGAAACAGCCAATCCGCCCTCTGCCGGAAAATCAAAGAAGAACGGGAAAGGGGCAGCCCGATGAGCACAAGCAGAATGACCAGCTTGGGCGGGCTGAGCCGGGCCACATACTACCGCTTCGATCCCGAGGAGTCTCCTGCAATCCAAGACGTCGAGTTGCGGGACGAAATCCAGCGGATTGCGTTGCGGCATCCGTCCTACGGACGTCCACGGATCACAGCCGAACTCAAGCGGAAAGGCTGGGAAAAGGCAAACCACAAACGCGTGGGACGCATCCTGCGCGAAGACAATCTACTGTGCATCCTCAAGAAGAAGTTTCACTCGACAACGGATTCCAAACACGGCTTCCGGGTCCATCCAAACCTGACCCGGAACCTGGTGCCAACGCGGCGCAATCAAGTTTGGGTGGCCGACATCACTTACATCCGGCTGTCGGAGGAGTTTGTGTATCTGGCTGTCGTGCTGGATGCGTATTCGCGTATGGTGATCGGCTGGTCGCTCGACCGGACACTTGAGGCCAAACTGGCGGTGGGAGCTTAACAGATGGCGATCCACAAACGTGGCGCTGCCGCCGGGCTGATCCATCACTCGGATCGCGGCGTGCAGTATGCCTGCGGCGAATACACGAAATTGTTGGGCGACCACAAGATCCAGATCAGCAGGAGCGCCAAAGGCAACCCATATGACAACGCCAAGGCCGAGAGCTTCATGAAGACGCTCAAACACGAGGAGGTTTATCGCGTCGAGTACCGCGACATGGCCGATGCCAGGCGCGGTATTGGACTCTTCCTCGAACTAACTTACAATCGCAACCGGTTACACTCGGCCTTGGGCTAAAAACCGCCAGCGGAGTTTGACGCTCCGCCGGTGGCCAGGAAAAGTCCAGCATGAGTTTTTTAAGGAACTGCGAAGATCTATCAATCCGAGTAAAAAAAACCGGGGTTCTGGAAGCCTACCGTTATAGCCATCCAGTCGCCCAGCCCATTCGCTTCGCCGCGAGATCGCGTTACGATGAATCTCGTCTTGACGAGTCTTCGAGTCGAGATCCCTCGGCCAGTTGCTCTCCAGCAGAGCACGCTTCCGTCTCTCCGACTATTGCGATTCTGCTAAACCGTTGCCCTTCTGTCCAGCACTCTTTTAGCTGGCCAGAGTACTGTGTCTAAACTTTTG
>JBKJUN010000231.1:0-11245 GCA_046590555.1 Bryobacter sp.
GCGCCTCGTACATTCGTACAGCGCTGGGCATCTTCGATTTCAAGGTGTCCAGATGCATTTTCACGTACCCACTCTCTCGAGCGTATTCAATCGCCGCTTGCGTCAACTGAAGCCCAAGCCCCAGCCCTCGCGCTTGCGGATAGACAAAGAGTCTCTTCAATTCAATCGTGCCGGCACCATAGGGCCGCAGGCCCACACAACCCCCATCGGCAAGCAGCACACACTGGTACTTGCCCGGCAGACCCGCAAGCTCTTCCTCAAATGCCTGAAAGCACAAATCCACGTCAATATCGGCCTGATAATCGCGAAAGACTTGCCGCACCGCTTCGGTATCTTCCGGGAAGCGCGCCTGCCGGATGTTAAACTGAGATTCACGTGGGTTCAGAGGCCAAAGATTCCTTTCAAGAGTTAGTTGACATTATGGCGCGTTTGCGAGCGCCTGGCGGATGTCCTTGGGATCGCGAACAAACCTTCGACACCATCAAGCGCTACACCATCGAAGAAACCTACGAAGTCATTGATGCGATCGAACGCAAAGACTTCCCGGCCCTCTGTGACGAACTCGGCGACTTGTTGCTCCAACCCGTCTTCTACGCCCAGATGGCCTCCGAAGCCGGACTCTTCGACATAGGCGATTCCCTCAAGGCAATCAACCAGAAGCTGATTCGCCGCCATCCGCATGTGTTTGCCGACACTCAGGTCGAAAATTCCGACGACGTCCTCACCAATTGGGACGCCATCAAAGCCACAGAAAGAGCAGGGACTCCTCAAGGCCTTCTCGATTCGGTCAACCGGGCCCAACCCGCGCTCATGGAATCGATTCAGATCTCGAAAAAGGCCGCCAAAGCCGGCTTTGAGTGGCCCACCTATGAAGACGTCCTGGCCAAACTCGCTGAAGAAGTCGCCGAGCTAAACGAGGCCCGGGCCTCAGCAGATCAGGCAGCGATTGAATCCGAAATTGGCGACATCTTGTTCACTGTTGTCAACCTGGCCAGATGGGCCAAAGTAGATCCAGAACAGGCCCTGCGACACACCAATACAAAATTCCGTCAGCGCTTCAGCCATGTCGAAAAGCGGGTAGAAGAACAAGGCAAAGCACTTGGCGACACCCCAATCGAAGAGATGGAACGCTATTGGCAGGAGGCCAAGAAAGCATGATTGAAGTCCGCGCGCTAACCGAGCACCGTGAATTCGCCGAAGCCGTAGCTCTCCAGAAAACAATCTGGGGTTTTGAAGAAATCGAGTTACTCCCGGTTCGCCTCTTCGTCGTTGCAACCAAAGTCGGCGGTCAGGTCTTTGGTGCCTTCGATCAGGGCCGTATGGTAGCTTTTCTTCTGGCCATCCCGGGCCTCAAGACCGGCGGCATATACTACCTCCACAGCCACATGATGGGTGTCCTGAGTGAGTATCGCAACGCTGGCATCGGCCGCCTCCTCAAACTCAAACAGCGCGAAGAAGCTCTCGCCCGCGATATCTCTCTCGTCGAATGGACCTTCGACCCGCTCGAAGTCAAAAACGCCTTCTTCAACATCGAACGTTTAGGTGCGGTTGTCCGCCGTTACGTCTTGAATCAATACGGCACCACCACTAGCGCCCTCCACGGCGGCCTCCCCACAGACCGCTGCGTAGCCGAATGGTACGTCGATAGCGACCGCGTCACCCACCTCTTGGGCAAAGGCTCCTTCGAGCGCCCCGCCGAGGTTGCCCGCATCGAGATCCCGGTGGCCATCCAGCAGTGGAAGCACCAGGATCCGCCCCGTGCCCGTGAAGCCCAGGCCGCCATCAGTACTCAATTTCAGGAGCAGTTCCGGGCGGGCCTTGCCGTCACCGGCTTTGAACGTGCAGAAGACAAAGGAACCTACATCTTAAGCAAATGGCCTTCGTAATCGAACAGATCAAACTGCGGCAGATCGAAATGCCGCTCGTACACTTCTTCCAAACCAGCTTCGGGCGCACCTATTCCCGCAAGATTGTCCTCGTCGAAGTAATCGCTGGCGGCGTCTCCGGCTGGGGAGAAGTCACCGCCGGTGAGAACCCCTTCTACAACGAAGAATGGGCCGATTCCTCCTGGCTCATCCTTCGCGACTTCGTCGCCCCCCGCGTGCTCGGTCACGAGTTCGCCGCAGCTTCTGAGGTCGGTGATCGTTCGGCCCATATCCGCGGCCACTTCATGGCCCGTGGTGGCCTCGAGGCCGCCTGCTGGGATCTCGAAGCAAAGCAAAAAGGCATTCCTCTCTATAAAGCCATCGGCGGCGGCGCACACAAGCAAATCGCTTGTGGCGTCTCGATCGGAATCCAGGACAACGTCGATCAACTTCTCGGCAAAATCGAGACCGAAGTCAACGCCGGCTACCGCCGCATCAAGATGAAGATCGCCCCAGGCTGGGACGTCGAAGTCATCCGCGCAGTGCGCAAGCGCTTTCCCGATATCCTCCTGATGGCCGACGCTAACTCCGCCTACCGGCTCAGCGATTGGGAACTCCTCGCCGCCCTCGACGAGTTCAATCTCATGATGATCGAACAGCCCCTGGCCCACGACGAAATCATCGACCACGCCGAACTCCAGGCCAAACTGAAAACTCCCATCTGCCTCGACGAATGTATCCGATCGGCCCATCAAGCCGAACAGGCCATCCGCATGAAGGCCGGTCGCATCATCAATATTAAACTTGGTCGCGTCGGCGGCTTCGCCGAAGCAATCAAGGTTCACGATGTCGCGATGAAGCACAACATCCCCGTCTGGTGCGGTGGCATGCTCGAATCCGGCATCGGTCGCGCAGCCAACATCGCCCTCTCAACACTCCCCAACTTCGTCATGCCCGGCGACGTCAGCGCCTCAAAGCGCTACTGGAAGAAGGATGTCATCACCACTCCTGTCGAGGTCTCACCCGACGGTCTGATCACCGTTCCCGAAGGCCCCGGCTTTGGCTTCGATGTCGATCACGCCTTCCTCGACTCCATCACTGTCAGACAGGAGACGATCAGCAAACCTTGAGCGAGGGAACTAGTAAACGCAATTTATACGCGCTAATGTTTCTGGTCACTTTGCTTTGGAGTTTCAACTTCATCGTCAGCAAAGTGGCGATGCGGCAATGGAACCCCGTTCTCCTCACCGGATGGCGCACCACTCTTGCCTTGTTGATCTGCCTGCCCCTCTACTGGCGTGAGCGTCCCCATGCCTGGACTTGGCCCATCTTCTGGCGCTTCGTCAGCCTCGGCACGCTCGGCATGGCCGCTAATCAGCTCTTCTTCGCCATGGGCGTCAAGCGCACCAGCGTCGCCCATGGCGCACTCATTGTTGGCCTCACCCCGCTCCTGGTCTACCTGCTCTCTTCCGCTATCGGCCAGGAACAATTCAAGCCCAAAAAACTGATTGGCATGGCCGTGGCCCTATCGGGCATCGCGATTCTTCAGGCCAAGACCTCAGGCGGCGCCTCCCTCACTGGAGACGCTCTAGTCCTGCTCGGCATCACCACCTTCTCGATCTTCACCGTCTTCTCAAAACCCCTCAGCGGCATGCTCTCTCCAGTCGCCACGGTCACTTTAAACTTCACTGGCGCTGTCGTCTTTTTGATGCCCGCCACCATCACCCTCTCTCTCGATTTTCCCTTCCGCGAGCTTCTGCCCATTAGTTGGCTCTGCCTGATCTTCATGGCTGCCGTCCCAAGCGTCCTCTGCTTCCTGCTTTACTACCGGGTCCTCAAGCATCTCCCGGCCTCGCAACTCACAGCTTTCACCTACCTTCAGCCCATCATGGGCTCCGCCATGGCAGTGCCTCTACTCGGTGAATCCATGAACCTCAGCCTTGTTGGCGGTGGGCTGCTCATCCTCGTGGGTGTCTATCTGACGGAGCGCTTCTAGTGCCGGTCACGATTCCCCAACTGCTCAGGACCAACCACAACTACCGTCTGCTCTGGGGCGGCCAGATGATCAGTGAAATCGGCGACCACTTCAACAACATCGCCGTCTTCGCGATGGCTATCCGCCAGGAGCATGGCGGCCTCCTAGTCGGCGGAGTCCTGATGGCCCGCGCCATCCCGATGCTTGTCGCCGGCCCCATGGCAGGAGTGATTCTCGATCGTCTCGACCGCCGCAAGGTCATGATCGCCAGCGACCTCGTCCGCGCCATCGTCGCCCTTGGCTTCATCCTCTGCATCCATCAATCGAGCAACACCCTGCTCTTCGCCTTGAGCGCACTGCTCATGTTCGCCAGCCCCTTCTTTACCAGTGGCCGCAACTCAATCCTGCCGGTCGTCGCCAAAGGCGAAGATTTGCAACCCGCCAACGCCCTGACTCAGACCACTGCCTGGGCCACCACCGGCGTCGGTGCCTTACTCGGCGGCACCTCCGTTGCAGCCTTCGGCTATGAATGGGCTTTTGTCCTAAACGCCCTCAGCTTCCTCGGCAGCGCCGCCTGCATTTACTTCTTCCGTACCCAGCCCGGCGAATTCGTCCCGCCCAAATCCAATACCCATCGCGACTTCCACCCATACCAGGAATTTGTCGAAGGCCTGCGATACCTCAAGAGCGAGCCTCTTCTTCTATCGATCGCCCTCATCGGAGTCGGCTGGGCCACTGGTGGCGGTGCTGCGCAAATCCTCTTCAGCGTTTTTGGCGAGAAAGTTTTCAACCGTGGCCCGGCTGGAATCGGCATCATCTGGAGCGCCGCAGGCTTCGGTTTGGTCGTCGGCGGCATCCTCGCCAACTGGCTCAACAAGCGCCTCAGCTTTGAAGGCTACAAGCGCACGGTCAGCATCGCCTACATCGCCCACGGTGCCCTCTATGTAGCATTTGCTCTCGAACAGAATTTCGCCCTCGCTCTCCTCTTCATCGGCCTCTCACGCGCCGCCGGCTCCACCTCCAGCGTCGTCAATTACGCCAAGGTACTTCGTTATGCCGACGACAAGTTCCGCGGACGAGTCTTCGCGACAATGGAGACAATGACTTGGACCACGATGATGCTTAGCCTCTTCGCTGCCGGCATAGCCACAGAAAGTATCGACCCCCGCACCATCGCCGTCGTCGCAGGTTGCCTCAGTGGTTCTACCGGCCTCGTCTGGGCCTGGGCCAACTGGGCAGGCAAACTTCACTTGCCAGAGAGCAAGGCCTAGATGGAAGAACAAGTCAAAGGAAAAATCTACGACTCGCGGCAACTTCGCCGCCTCCTGCCCTACGCATGGCCTTACCGCTGGACCGTACTCCTTAGTCTCATCCTCCTCACCGGCCAGACCCTCACTCAAGTGGTAACGCCCATGCTCACCCGCGTTGCCATCGACAAATACATCATTAAAAAAATCCAGGGCTTCGACGGCTTTCTCTCGATCCTCAACCCCTGGCTCCCCGCCGACGTCTGGCAGGGGCTTGCCTTCATCAGCTCCATCTTTGGTCTGATGCTCCTGTTGCGCCTCGTCATGGAATACGCCCAACAGCTCGCCATGCAGTACACCGGCCAGCGCATCATGTTCGACCTTCGCCGTGATCTCTACGCTCACCTCCAGCACCTCGACGTTCAATACTTCGACCGTAACCCCGTTGGCCGGATTGTCACCCGCGTCACCAGCGACGTCGATCAGCTCAACGAATTCTTCTCAGCCGCCCTGGTTACCATCCTTGGCGACATCATGATCATCGGTTTCGTTCTTTTGGCAATGTTCGGCCTGAGCTGGCAGCTATCGCTGATTATGCTCAGCGTCCTCCCCTTCGTCGTCATCACCATGATGGTTTTCCGCAAGAAAGTCAGCAATGATTACCGACGCCAGCGTGTCGCCATCGCCAAGCTCAACTCTTATCTCCAGGAACACGTCAGCGGCATGAACGTCCTCCAGCTCTTCAACCGCCAGCAGACCGCAAAGCAGCAATTCCAGTCCATCAACAACGAAAACATGGAGGCATGGAAGAGCTCAATCATCGCCTACGGCTGGTTCTACCCGGTCATTGAGTTTCAAAGCATGATCTCCCTCGGGGCTGTCCTTGCCTGGGGTGGCTTCGCTGCACGCAACGGCGATCTCACCGTCGGCATCCTTGTGGCTTTCTTTCAGTACGCCATGCGTTTCTTCGGCCCCATCCAGGATCTGAGTGAAAAGTACAACACGGTCCAAAGCTCGATGGCCGCAAGCGAACGTGTCTTTGCCATGCTCGACGAACAGATCAACATCAAGCCACCCGCAGCGCCTCTCTCACTCGCCAACGATTCCAGCATCGAGTTCCGCAATGTCACCTTCGCCTACAAAGACGAAGACTGGGTACTGCGCGACTTGAGCTTCCGCGTTGCCGCCGGTGAAACCATCGCTATCGTCGGCCACACCGGGGCAGGGAAGACTTCGATCACCAACCTGATGCTCCGCTTCTACGACGTGCAACAGGGCGAGATTCTCGTCTCGGGTCAGAACGTAAACTCAGTCGACCCCACTATGCTGCGTTCCCAGTTCGGCGTAGTGCTCCAGGATCCCTTCCTCTTCACAGGCACCCTCCGCGACAACATCCGCCTCGGCGACGAATTCATTGACGACGCAACCATCGAAGACGCCTGCCGCCGCGTAAACTTCTGGGATTTTGTCCAGTCCCGCCCTCAAGGTCTCGATCTCGAAGTTCACGAGCGTGGTGCCGGCCTCTCTACCGGTCAAAAGCAGTTGGTTAGCTTTGCCCGCGCTCTCGTGCGCCAGCCTCGCTTCCTCATCCTCGACGAAGCCACCTCCAGCGTCGATACCGAAACCGAACAGCGCATCCAGAAGGCCCTCGACGTCATGCTCACCGGTCGCACAGCCATTGTTATTGCCCACCGCCTCAGCACCATCCAGCGGGCTGACCGCATCCTCGTCATGCACCGCGGCAAACTCCGCGAAAGCGGCACCCATCAGGAACTCCTCCGTGAACGGGGTCTCTACTGGCGTCTCTACCAACTGCAATACAAAGACCAGGAAGCCCAGCCTCTAACCAACGCTTAACCTTGGCCTACCCCTCCAAAGTGCAGTAGCTTACTATTCCGGCATCGGATTTGTCCGATCACATTAGTGCGACGGCTTCTATCCTCTTGCCGTTGTATCCACCTCTAGTCCTACAGCGGCGCCGCGCAATCCTGTTTTGTTCTTAAGGAGTTCCTGTGCCTGTTTACAGCCCTCGTACGCGACTCGTCAATTTTCGCCTCAGCGAAGACGAGTATTTGACCCTCAAAGATACCTGCGCTCGCTCTGGCGCCCGTAGTGTCTCCGATTACGCGCGAGCTGCCGTGCTTTCCGGTGCCGCGTTGCCCTCTGTCTCCCCCGCTTCCCCTTGCTCTGACCGTTGGGAGCGTCTCGAAACCGTGGTGAACCAACTGGAATCGAGAGTAATCCAGTTGATCGAAAAGGAGCTTGCCCCCTCTCATGGTTAGTTCGAATCAAGACGGATTGGTGAAACGCGAACCACGTGCCCTTGAACTCACGATGGACCCGGTCCGCGTGCCATCAATGACCGCCGACCGCTCTCAGCCAAATGCTGAAACCGTCGTACCTCTGGCTCACTACATCTGGCTTTTCCGCCGCAATGCCCTGCGCATTGGGTTACTGGTTCTGGCTGCAACTCTTGGTGCCCTTGCCATCTCCATTCAGATGACTCCGGTCTATGAGGCTACCGTCACCATTGATGTGGATCGCCAGACCCCGACCGGCGTGATCGGGCAGGAATCCACCCGCTCCCTGACCAATGACTCAGACCAGTTCCTGGCCACACAGGTCAAGATGTTGCAGTCGGATTCTGTCCTTCGACCCGTAGTGGAGCGCTTTCATCTCCCGCTGCGCAAACCTTCACGTTTTCGCCTTGTCGGCAAATATACCGAGCAGCAGCAAAACGAAGCCCCAATGGTCCTCGATGGCCTGAAGGTTTCTCGTCCACCAAACACATATCTGATGCTCGTCAGCTATCGATCTACTGACCCCAGGCTCGCCTCTGAAACTGTAAATGCCATTGCGCATTCTTATCTCGACCATTCGTACAACATCCGGTTTCAGTCCTCCGCCGGTCTTTCGCGATTCATGGAAAAGCAGCTCGACGAACTGCGCATCAAGATGGAGTCATCCTCTTCTGCTCTCGCCAAATTCGAGCGCGATCTGAACGTGATCAATCCCGAAGATAAGACCAACATCATCTCTGCCCGTCTCCTCCAGATCAATCAGGAATTTACCGCCGCCCAGGCCGACAGGGTCAAGAAAGAAGCTGCCTGGCGAAGTGTTGAAGGTGGCTCAACTGCTGCCGCTCAGGTGTCCTCGCAAGGCGAGACCATGCGCAAGCTCGATGAACGCCTGAGCGAAGCAAGGCAAAAGCTTTCTGAGGTTCAGGCCCACTATGGGTCCAACCACCCGGAGCACCGCCGCTCTCAGGCTCAGGTCACCGAACTTGAACGCCAACTCACCTTGATGAATACCAATATCCAGCAAGGTGTAAACGTTGAATACGAGCAGGCCCTCAATCGCGAACGCATGCTCGATCATCAGGTAAAGGATGCAAAAACCGAACTCGATCAACTGAATTTGAGGAGCTTCGACTACCTCAACCTGCGCCGCGAAGCCGAAGCCGACAAAAAGTTATATGAAGAACTGGTCCGCAAGATCAAAGAGGCTGGAATCAATTCGAGCTTTCAGAACAGCGCCATCCGTATCGCCGATCTCGCCCGAACCCCTCTTGAGCCGGTGTCTCCCAACCTGCTGATCAACACAGGCCTCGCTTTCATCCTTTCGCTCCTGCTTGCCTTTGTCGGCACCCTCGCTGCCGATGCCCTCGACGATACTTTGCGCGATCCCGAACAAGTAAAAAACTCCCTTGGCGTCGAAGTTCTGGGTACGCTGCCCGAGGTCAAGACCTGGCGTCACGGCATCGGCCTGGCCAAGGCCGGCGAGCCGATGGGCGCACTGATGAAATCCTCCGACGACGGCTACAAAACATTCGGCGGCTACGAAGAGGCGATCCGTACCCTGCGCAACGCAATCCTGCTCACCAACTTTGATCGCAACTTCAGGTCTCTATTGGTCACCAGTGCTCAGCCCGCCGAAGGCAAATCGACAGTTGCCGCTCACCTGGCGCTGACCCACGCCCTGCAAGGCTCAAAGACGCTCCTGATCGATGGCGACATGAGGAGGCCCAGCGTCCATCGCCGCTTTGGCATTGAGAACAATCTCGGCTTGGGCGGCTATCTACAGGGCAAAGCCCAACTCAGAGATCTGATTCAACCTTCGATGGCCAGCGACAAGCTCTCCATTCTTACCGCTGGCAGTCCCACTCGTCGTCCTGACGATTGGCTGCAGGGCCGTATGGACAAAATCGTCGAAGATTTGCTCAAAGACTATCAGCTCATCATTCTCGATGCCCCGCCATTGCTCGGCTTTGCCGAGCCGCTAGAGATGGCAACCAGTGTCGACGGTGTGGTGGTTGTCACTCGCGCCGGCACAACCTCGCGCAAGCAGGTAGCCAGCGTGCTTGAAATGCTCACCCGTCTAAGAGCCAACGTCCTCGGTCTGGTTCTCAATCAGGTGAATAAATCCATGAGCGACAGCTACAGCTACTACGGCTACTACGGCAAATACTATGCCGAAAAAGATCGCACTTGACCCTATGGCTTTTCCTCTATCAGGTGCCATGGCTTCCACGCCAACTCGCCAAGGACGTTGGTGGCAAGACACAGCCTGGGTTGCGGTTGCCAACCTCTCCCAGGCTGCCGGTCCCTTTCTCGCTCTCATGCTTCTGGCCCGCTGGCATGGCCTTGAGGCTGCCGGTCAATTCGCTTATGCTCTCGCCATAACAGCTCCCTTGGCCCAACTACTCAACTTTCAGCTTAAGGCGCTGATTCTTACGCACAGTCCAGATGAGCTGCCGCTCTCATTCACCGCCAGCATTCGAGCCATTGTTTCTTTCCCGGCCGCGCTGCTCGTCCTCGGCTTGTCCATTGTCACCACCTCGCTAGTTGGGCTTTGGATGGCGGCACGCCTGATCGACTCCTGGGCCGAGATTTTCCAGGCAGACTTGCAGCGCACCGGCCAAATGTCCCGGGCTGCTTATAGCCAGGCACTCCGCGCAGTTGGCCTCGTTGCCGCGATCTGGCTTGCCCCTTCCCCAACCCTAGCTGTCCTACTCTTCATCGCTTTCAGCTTGATGCTTTTGTTGCTCTTCGATTGGCGTTTTCTGCCGCTCCACTTCACACTTCAGTGGTCAGCCCTGGGGCCGGTGCTGCATCGTGGCTTCGTCCTCGGCCTGGTTCTATTTCTCCAAACTACCGGTGCCAGTATCCCCCGCCTCGTCCTCGAAGGAAGTACCGATATGGCAACCTTAGGTCTATTCGCCTCTCTTTCCGTTCTGCTTCAAGTAGGCAACCTGCTCTCGTCTTCGTTCGGTCAAAGCCTGTTGCCGCAACTCCCTTCCGCCTCTCTGGCCAGGATCGCTCTCTGGTCCACCATCCCTCTACTAGGAGCGATTATCGCCTTCGCCGCCGGGCAATTGGCTCAGCCTCTCTTTTTCGACTTACTTCGCATTCCTCCCACCCAACAGGCTCGCGAAATCCTTTTCGCACTTGGTCTCGCACAGCTTACCGTCTGGCCTGCTGCAATGATCGGATTTGCTCTGACGGCCAAGCGGCTCTACTCCCAACTCCTCTGGGTTGGGGCTTCCATCCTGATAGCCAGCGCAGCAACCAGCCTCTGGCTCATCCCGAAGTGGGGACATTTCGGTGCGGCGATGAGCATCGCCACAGTTGGTGCAGTCACCCTTGTGGTCAGTTTCGTCATTCTCGCAACGGCTGATTCCAGAGCGCAGGCTTTGCCCCAATGAAGGTGCTCCATATCCTGCGTCAATTGAACCCGGGTGGCATCGAGTGTTGGCTGGATCGTCTTTTTCGTGCCTGGCCTCAAGCGTCCCGGCCAGAATTCCATTTTGCTCTCGAAGCGCAAGACTTCGGCTCGCTCGCCCCGGGATTGATAGCCTTGGGTGCCCATCTCCACTTTTGTCCCCCTCCAAACCAGCCAGCCGCCGCAACCTTGGCCTTCTCCAATTTGCTTCACAAGCAAGGTCCCTTCGATGTCGTTCACTGCCACAACCATCACGCCAGCATCTTTCATCTTGCCCTCGCCTCTCTCTACGGAGTCAGACTTAGGATCTCTCAGAGCCACGCCGATTTTCGGCGGCGATCCATTCATCTGTCCCCCATTCGTCGCAGTTATGAAAACACTTCGAGAATCCTCCTGCGGGCGTTAGCTAACGTAAAGCTGGCCGTCGGCCGCGGCGC
>JBKJUN010000572.1:0-4484 GCA_046590555.1 Bryobacter sp.
TTCCTCTGGTCCAGTCTGCCCGATCAAAAGCTGCTCGATCGTGCCAAAACAGGTCAACTCCGGCAGCCAGGAGTATTGTTGGCCGAAGTGAGGAGAATGCTCAAAGACGAGCGTGCCAAACGCTTCGCCACCGAGTTCGCCGGACACTGGCTCGACTTCCGGCGCTTCGAAGAACTCAACACCGTAGACCGGCAGCGCTTCCCAACTTTCACTAATGAGCTTCGTCAGGCAATGTATGAGGAACCGATTCGTTATATCGAAGACGTAATTCGCAGTGACCGTTCTGTGCTCGATCTCCTCTACGGTAAACACACCTTCGTCAATCCCGTCCTCGCCAAACACTACGGTATGCCTGAGGTTGCGGGCAAACCCGACGCTTGGGTTCGAGTTGTCGATGCCCGCAACTATGGCCGTGGAGGCTTGCTGCCGATGGCAGTCTTTCTTACACAGAATGCACCCGGCCTTAGAACCAGTCCCGTCAAGCGAGGCTACTGGTTGACCAAACGAGTGCTTGGTGAAAACATTCCGCCTCCGCCAGCATCAGTCCCGGAGCTGCCAGGTGACGAAGCCAAAGGTGATTTGCCCTTGCGCGACATGCTCGTAAAGCATCGCGAGAATCCCAGTTGCGCTGGCTGCCATGCTCGTTTTGATTCTCTCGGGCTGGCCTTTGAAGGCTACGGTCCGATTGGTGAAAAGCGGAGTCTCGATTTGGGCGGCCGCCCGGTAGACACTCGGGCCAATTTTCCCGATGGCAGCCAGGGTTCTGGCTTTGATGGCGTCTTGAATTACGTAAACGTCAAACGCGAGAAAGACTTTGAAGAGAACCTCTGCCGCAAGCTGCTTGCTTATGGCCTGGGGCGCTCTCTTATGCTTTCCGATGAAATTACCATAGGACGTATGAGAGGCAAACAGCGCTTCGCCTCTCTGGTCGAGATGATTGTGACAAGCCCGCAGTTTTTGAACAAGCGTGGAGGAGAGAACGATGTCCGCAGGAAAAATGTCAGTGAATAAGAATATCGCCCGCCGCGCCATATTGCGTGGTGCCGGCGTAACGATGGCCCTTCCGTGGCTGGAATCCTTCGCAGCTTCGGCAGCGACCGGGTTCCCCAAGCGCTTTGGCGTGCTGTTTATGGGCAACGGGATCAATGAGAATCATTGGAGCGCCGAAGGTCAGGGCGCAGACATGAAGCTCAGCAAAACCCTCTCCGTCCTCGAGCCAATCAAACAGAAGATCAACGTCATTGACGGTCTCTATTTGAAGATGGCGATGGGGCAGGGGATCCATCCTTCCCAAACCGGAAGCCTTCTGTCAGGCGCGACAATCCACAAAGGCCCGATCATCCACGCCGGAACAACGATCGACCAGATGATCGCCAACCACATCGGCCAGGACACCGCACAGCAAAGTTTGGTCCTCGCTTGCGAGCAGCCAATGACCGGCTACCACGAGACCAACTTTTCGATGGCCTACAGTTCGCATATCTCTTGGCAGAGTGCGGATTCACCGGTGCCAAACGAAGTTTACCCCTCACTCGCTTGGGACAGCCTATTTGAGAATCGCGGCAGTTTGAGAAACCTGAGCATCCTCGACCGCGTGAAAGACCGCGCAGTGGGCCTCAGTAAAAAAATCAGCGCCACCGACAAGGCTAAGCTCGACGAATACATGACCAGCGTCCGTGAGGTGGAGCGGCGCATCGAAAGCACCCGCAAGAGCAAGGATGCAGCCGATGATGTTGCCAAGGGCCAGAATCGTCCAGCCTGGACCATGGACCGTCCCGCCAATGGCTTGCCTGAAGACCTGCGCGAGCACGCTAAGCTAATGTGCGACATCGTCGCCATCGCCTTTCAAACAGACAAGTCCCGAGTAGCAACACTCCTATTAGCCCGCGACCTTTCAGCTCTCTACTACCCCTTCCTTCAGGTCAAAGAAGGCCACCACGCCGCCTCGCACGACAACGCCTCCGACGGCTACGAGCGAATCGCTAGCTTCCATCTGAGTCAACTTGCCTACCTGGCAACAAAGCTCGATTCCATGCCGGAAGGCGATGGAACAGTGCTCGACAACACCTGTCTCATGTTCCTGAGCAATCTCTGGGTTGGCCGCCGCCACGACAATACCCGCTTGCCTGTAGTGCTGGCTGGTGGCCTCGGCGGCACACTCAAAACAGGCCGCAGTCTGAACTATCTGAAGGCAGGCAATGAGAACCGCAAACTATGTAGCCTCTACCTCTCATTGATGGACCGTGTCGGCATCAAGCTCGATCGCTTCGGCGATGCTGAGGCCGGCTTGAAAGATCTCTAACTTTTCACTCAGAAGCAACTCGCGCAAGTTAAAGTGTTGAGTATGCTCAAAGTTGTATTCCTCTTTGCTTCTAGCCTGATGATGGCCTTGGCTCAGGCCCCAATAGGCACCATCGCTGGCACCGTCAGTGATGATTCCGGTGCAGTCGTCGTCGGTGCGTCAATCACCGTAACCAACACCGAGACGGGTCTCAAGCGTGAACTGAAGTCCACCGCAGAGGGTCAGTACAGCGTCCCAGCATTGCCTGCTGGTCGCTATGAAGTAAGAACATCAATGGCCGGTTTCCGCCAAACCCTCCGTGAGGCAGCCGTAGTCGTCGGAAGCACAACTACAGTCGACATGAAGCTTCAGGTTGGTGCTGTTTCTGAAGTGGTCAGTGTCGATGCCGCCACCTCGCAAATCGCCTACGACAGCCACAAAATCGACGGTGTGATCGGCCGCACTCAGATTGAATCATTGCCGCTCAATGGCCGAAGCTTCCTGCAGTTGGCCTTCCTCGAACCAGGCGTCGGCGTTGGCACCCAAAGCCTCGCGCAATACAACGCCCAATTTGGCGTCTCGGTCTTGGGATCCAGTTCAGGCAAGACCGCCCTCACCGTTGATGGCGGTAATGTCCGAAACGCCCTCGAAGGCGGCACGGCCCAGAACTTCTCTCAAGAAGTTGTAGAAGAATTCCAGATCTCCAGCGCAAATTTCGATCTATCCACTGGCATCGCCGCCAGCGGTGCCATCAATATAGTTTCCCGGTCCGGCGGCAATGCCTTCCACGGCGGCGCTTATCTTTTCTTCCGCGACAACAACATGTCTGCCTACCCAGCCTTGCGCCGCAACTCCTTTGCCCCGGATCCTTCCTTCGCACGCCGCCAGACCGGCTTCCTCGTCTCTGGCCCAATCAAGAAGGACAAGCTTTTCTTCTTCTTCAACATGGAGAACAACAACCAGGACGCAGTAGTCACGGTACAACCGGATTCCCCCTACTTCGCAACACTGGCGCAAAACGCAACCAACCCTTATGACGCCCGCCAGATCAGCGCCAAGTTCGATTACCGCATCTCGCAGCGGCACAATCTCTTTGCCCGTTATTCCCACGACGGCAACAAAGGCTTCGGCCCACGCAGCGGCTCTCCACTTCCTTCCAACTGGCTAGTCAATCGCAACTGGGCAGACCAGAGCATCATGGGCATCACCAGTACCTTCCGCTCCACCCTGGTTAACGACTTCCGCTTCGCCTACCAATACTGGAACAATCGAAATCTGCATCCCACCTCCAAGGAATGCGCCGGCTGCCTTGGCCTTGGTTTACCCGAAATGTCAGTAGTAGGTACAAACGTGCGCTTCGGCAATACTGCAAACGCTCCGCAGGGCCGCGACATGCGACGCTACAACATCGTCAATAACTTGACCTGGCAGAAAGGCAGCCACCGGATGCGCTTTGGCGGTAGCTACGAAAATTCGCCCTTCTCCGGCTACTGGGCCTTTGGCGATCCCGCCGCCGGCCAGGTGTGGGGCCCCGACATCATGGTCGCCAATCGCATCCCTCTCGCTGCCTTCGGCTTGCCCAATCAGTTCGTCACCAATGCCGACGTGCTTAAGCTACCCTTGGCGGTCTTCGCTATCGGCGTTGGCGACCCTTCTCAGCCCCCTCCTTACAACAAAGACAAAGCCGGCAACAATCGTCGTTATCACTTCTTCTGGCAGGATACTTTCCGCGTCAACAAGAAGCTGACCCTCAACTACGGCCTCGCCTGGCAGTTTGAATCAACTCTGGTAAACGGCGACCTGACCAAGCCCGCGCTCCTGGCTCCAATCATGGAAAGTCTCGAACCAACCAAGCCAACCTATACCAACTGGACCCCCTCTTTCGGTTTCGCCTACAACCCCTTCAAAGACAACAAGACCGTAATCCGCGGCGGTGGCGGCTTCTATTACGACACAACGGAGTTGTCACAACGCCTGGGCGAACGTGCAGCCATCGGCCCGGTCGGCAATGGCCGCCAGCAGTTTGGCGGCCAGAGCATTCCCAACCCAACCGCTGGCATCGTCAACCCCATCCCCGGCCTCCTGCCCAATGTGAACGTCGGCACCCCGCTCGACTTCCGCACCCTCCCCACCGGCTTCAGACTGGCAGATTTGCTCAACATCCTGCCTCAGGTCCGAGCCCAGGCCGAAGCCCTCACAGCCA
>JBKJUN010000356.1:0-5363 GCA_046590555.1 Bryobacter sp.
ATCGAGTGCACGAACGGTGAAAGCATAGTTGCCACCAAGTGTCGGGGTACCACTGATGACACCGTTAAAGTTAAGGCTGAGCCCTGGAGGAAGTTGGCCGGACAACAGGAAGAAGACGTAAGGAGTCGATCCGCCTTCAGCCGTTATGTTACCCGAGTAGGGCGTGCCAAGTTGAGCGGAGGCAAGGAACGGCGTGGTGATACGGAAGCCAAATGCATTGACCACCAGGGTAATGGTGGATTGTGCCGTATTCTGAAGCGAATCCTGCACCCGGAACGTAACCTGGTAATTGCCTGCGATAGTGGGGACACCTGATATGGATCCAGTGGCTCCAAGCGTGAGACCTTGCGGAAGTGCACCACCGATGATGGTGAACAAATAGGGTGAAGTGCCCCCCGAGGCGCTGAGCGAAGCGTTGTAAGTTTGATTGACCTGGGCATTCGGCAAGGCAGTGGAGACAAAGACCAGATTGCTCGTCGAAACCGTGAGCTGATATTGGGCCTGCGTGACGGCTCCTGCCCCATCGGTGACACGCACAGTGAATTGGAAATTGCCACCTGTGGAAGTAATACCGGAAAGACTGCCGCTCGAACTTAGCCCAAAGCCGGTGGGAAGCTGGCCGGCAACGAGACTAAAATTGTACGGCTGCTGCCCGCCATTGGCAGAGATGGTGGTTGAGTAGCTCTGATTGACAATTGCGTTGGGCAAGGTGCTGGTAGTCAGAACCAGAGTGGTCGAATTGATGACCAGTGAAAAATTCGCAGTAACTGTGGCGTTAATATTGTCACGCGCCTGAAGGGTGAGAGGAAAGTTTCCCGATATCGTGGGAGTACCACTGAACACGCCATTGCTGAAGGAAATTCCTGTGGGAAGAACGCCACTCAAAATCGTGATGACGTACGGGCTTGTGCCACCAGCAGCGGTGACTGTCGCAGAGTAGGCAGAGCCTACCTGGCCAGTCGGCAATGGAGTTTGGTTTATGGCGAACTGTGCTGGGCCGATGGTGATCGAGAGAGCCCGCGAAACTTGTGAGTTGATGGCATCGCTGACACGGATACTGAAGTTGGAACTTCCAATTGCAGATGGTGTGCCAGTAATCACACCGCTTGAAGTTAAACTCAACCCCGGCGGCAACGCTCCGCTGATGACGGAGATGGTATAAGGCTGTACACCACCAGTGATCGAGAGCGTTTGGCTGTAGAAGGCCCCAAAACTGCCATTGGGCAGAGTTGTTGTCCCAATGTTTAAAACGTTGGAATTGATCCGCAACGTATAGTTTGCCAGCGCCGCAACCCCATTACCGTTGCTATCGCGAACTCGAACAATAAAACTAAAATCACCAGCCACATTGGGTGTTCCGAGAATGCGACCATTCGATGTGATCGTCAGGCCGTTGGGCAGAAAGCCACTCGATGGCGCCAAATCCCAAATATAAGACGGGCTTCCGCCAGTCGCCGTGAGCGTTGCGTCGTAGCCAAGACCTACCTGTCCCTGCGGCAGGGAGGCTGTAGCAATCTGTAAACCATTGCTGTTGGTGACCAGAAGTACCAAGGGTATGTCGACGGTTGCCAGCGCATTATCGATAATTCGAACTGTGAAGTTGAATGTGCCAGATGTAGCTGGAGTACCCGCCAGAAGCCCCGATGCACTCACACTCAATCCTGTAGGTAATACTCCGATTGGCTGAGAAAAAGTATACGGAGAGGTACCGCCAATCGCCGACAGAGTGGAACTGTAAGCCGTACCCTGAACTGCCGGGGTCAAACTTGAATTCGTCAGTGTGATCGCCGAGAAGCCCGGCAGAGCAAACACAAACGCAAGCAGGAGCGTGGTGGGGAGATTGTGGAGTTTCATAAATTAATGAATAGGTCTACTGAACTTCAGCATAGATCATTCGATACTGGGGATATTCAACCATGCGAAACTGTTTCACCTTTTGTTTGCTGCCCATTTGTCTTTTAGCGGGAGATCTCGAAAACGCGCTCGAGAAGCGCATCGCCCAAGGCCCGGCCAAAGTTTTTCTGGCTGCTAGAAATCTGAAGACCGGACAAAGTGTTTCGATCCGCGGAGGAGAGCCTGTTCGCACTGCCAGCACGATCAAACTACCCGTTCTTGTCGAGATTTACGCACAAGCCACTGAGGGCAAGTTGAACCTGGATGAAGAGTTGGTGATGCGGCAGGCCGATATGGTTTCTGGCAGCGGAGTGCTTCGCGAATTGAGCGCAGGCACCAAGCTCAAGTTGAGAGACATTGGGAACCTCATGATTGTCGTGAGTGACAATACAGCCACGAACATGCTCATCCAGCGGATCGGTGCCGATGCGGTGAACGCGAGGATGGACAAACTGAAGTTGCCGCAGACAAGGCTGATGCGCAAGATCCGCGGCGACGGCAAGCAGTTGAAGGCAGCAGAGGGTTGGTCGAAGGCTGGCCTACTGGAAGAGAACAAGAAGTACGGTATCGGCTCATCGACTTCTCTTGAAATGATCCAGTTGCTCGAGATGCTCGAATCAGGCAAGCTGGCGGGGAGCAAGGAGATGATCGAGATTCTCAAGCGCCAGCAGTACAGCGATGGGCTAGGGCGGAAACTGGATGGCTTGACTATTGCCAATAAGACCGGCTCACTAGACCATTTACGCAGCGACATTGGCATCGTTTATACAAAGTCTGGCCCGATTGCGATCGCGATCACAGTGGAAGATATTCCTGGTATCGATTATGGCGAAGACAATATCGGCTTGTTGATGATTGCTGATTTGGCAAAGCTAATTGTCGACGGGCTAAGCCAGGCGCGTTAGGACTGTAGGCCGAGCGCTTGATCGAGCGAAGCAGCCTGATTGTCTTTCTGCGCCATGCCATAGAGGAAGTTGCGAATGAATTCTTCCATGTCGCCTTCGGCAGGAGCGCGGATCACCGTCCAATCCAGCGAGAGAGGCAGAATGATGTCGTGTCCTTCTTGGTGAGTGTGAAACACGTTCTTCTCACCAGATAACTTGCGCAGTGCGTCGCGATGGAAATCAAGATCCAGGTTTTGGCTATCGATCACAACGAGACACTCCTCACCATACGGGGTAATGTCGTACGCCGCCGGCCAGCGAACCAGCAGGATCTGAATCACATAGTCGAGCATGCGCTGGGCAACCGTATTGCCGTAGCGATCTCGCACCGCCTTGAGACGGCGGATCCTCAAGATGGAAAGCGCGGGACCAGTGGTGTGTTTGGGTGGCACCTTGGCGCGAAGCGTTGAGATGCCGCGGTGTAACTGCGACATATGGTCGAGCATCGCGGATTGACTGACTTGGTGATTCTGCCGGGCATGAAAGAGCTCTGAGCGCAGACTGGTGAGGCAGGAATCAAGGTGTTGACGCAAGATATGGATATCGTCAAGGGTATGCCCAGCCTGGAAGTTGTCCCGAATTTCTTCCATCTTGCCCAGAAACTCTTCCTGGTTGCCAGAGTCGGTATGGAGAAGTGTTGCCAGAGCACGAATGCTGGTGGCAAGGTCAAAACCTACTGCATCTATGCTTTGGCCGAGTTTTTCGAAATAGTGCTGTACGGCACCACAGGTTTGGCTACTCGTCTCAAGAACCGCCGCCTCCCCTTCGGCTTTCTCAACTGCATAAGCCAGCGCATCAAGACTGGCAGCCAGTTCAACATAATTCAACCCTTTGGCACGAATCAGATTCAGCTTGAGCGCCTGAGACAGTAATCCTAAAGCCCGGGTGCCGTCTTTGGAAACAGGTGCCGGAGCAGGCCGTGAAGATTGGAAAATCGATATCATTCGTAAGAACCTTGGATTTCTTATCGGACAAACTCTTCTATTTGATAGTGTTTTATAGACGTGGCAACCTCAACACTCGCACCCACAGGACAACCGATCAGCGCAATCAGTGAAGGCCGTCGCTGGACGATCCTGACCCTGCTCTGCATTGGCTTCATGATTGCCTACTTCGACCGGGTCACTCTCTCGGTCGCACTAGCCGACAAAGACGGATTCCTAAGCTTCTTCAAACTCAGCAATCCAGACCGGGGTTTGCTCAACAGCGCCTTCTTCTGGAGCTACGCGCTGCTTCAGATACCTGCCGGCTGGCTGGTGGATCGCTACGGCGTGAAATGGACCTACACAATTGGCTTTCTGCTCTGGAGCATCACCAGTGCGGCCACGGCCTGGGTCTCCGGCTTCGAAGTTCTCTTCCTGCTGCGGATCCTTCTGGGCGTTGGCGAAAGCGTTGTCACACCGGCAGCGATGCGCTGGATACGCTTCAATTTCGACGAACGCCGCCGCGGCACTGCCGTAGGCATTCTGATGGCTGCCGCCAAGGTGGGCCCTGCGCTAGGAAGCTTTCTTGCTGTAAAGCTTTTGGGTAGCGTTGGCTGGCAGATGATGTTTCTCACGATCGGCCTCGGCAGCATGCTCTGGCTCGTGCCCTGGCTCTTTCTCATGAGCAACGACGATCGCGCCCGTGAAAAGCAAGCAAAACAAGCCGACGGCGGCAAAGACATCAGCTTTGGCACCGTCATGGCCAGCCCGGTCATCTGGGGCACCATCGTCGGTACCTTCTGTTATCAATATTTCGTCTACTTTGCCCTCACCTGGATGCCTGCCTACTTCAAGGAATCGTTCAAGATGTCGCTTAACGACAGCGGCGTCTTCACTGCTGCCAGTTTCATGTGTATGGCCGTTGTCGCCACGCTGGCTGGCTTTGCTGCCGATGCCATGATCGGCAAGGGCTATGACGCAGTGGCAGTGCGCAAGGGCTTTACGGTTGCTGGCTTTCTGACTGCTGGCGCAGGCTTGGTGGCGGCACTGAACACCCCGCCCGAGATCGCCATGTGGATGGTGATTGCTTCGCTCGGTGGCCTTGGGCTCACCACCGCCAATTACTGGGCTCTCACGCAAACTCTGATTCCAGGCGCAGCCGTTGGCCGCATAGTCGGTGTACAGAACTGTGCGGCCAACGTGCCGGGCATTGTGGCTCCGATCCTGACGGGTTGGTTGATCCAGACCACGGGAGGTTACCAGGGTGCCATCATGGCCGTGCTTTTCTTCCTCGGCCTTGGCGTCACCATGTACCTCACCGTGATCAAACGCAAGTATGCACCCAAAGCTGTATAACGTCTACTTCGCCTCGGGTGTGTAGTTCAGGTTGGGCAGGCTTCGGTAGATCGTCGCTTCGGTATGCGTGATCATCGTCGAGCGCTTGGCCATCGCTGCATCGTAAGCTGGCTTGCCCATCGCCTTCAGCAGCGGAAGCGGCTCATCGAAATGCGCCATGCTGTCCATGCCCACAGCGCTGACAAACAGGTTCGTTGTCGCTCCGTATCGCACGCGGCTATTGAGATAGACTTTCGCGCCAGACTTC
>JBKJUN010000469.1:0-20094 GCA_046590555.1 Bryobacter sp.
CATGCAGACTCACCGGCTTCAACTTCGTCTGCTTCAGCGAAGACCAAACCTTATCCATGTTGCCGCGAATCACTTCGGCTTCTGTGTAGCCAAGCTCTTCAAGAGACTTCAGCGTCTCAAGCGGCTTCTCATTGATGATCGAACGCAGCGTATAAAGCTGTGCACCAAAGGTCTTCAGGGTCTTTGCTTCAAGTGCGGGCAGGGCCAAGGCGGCACCAGCTACGAGGCTTCGTCGGGTCATAGACATATCACTATCTTATGCCACAAAGAAAATGGCCGGAACCATTTTCAGATTCCGGCCTTGAGCGAGACTAACGTAGTTTGCGACTCTCGTTTGTCGAACTGTTTTAGAAAAGACTAGTCGCCGAGAGCGCCAGCGGTCTCTTCCTTCTTCGGAGCGGGGGCAATTCCCATCAAGCCAGCAGGCTTGATCGAATCGAGGGAAACAAAACCCTCTACCGTCTGCTCTTTCAGGACTTCCTTGCGGTACAGCTTTTCCATTTCCTTGTGATGTTCTGCTTCCCTGATCATCTGAGCACGTGCACGCAGCTTCTCTTCACGGGAGTTCTTGGCGATACCCTGCGTGTCGAGATCGGTCTGCTTGCCAGCCTCAACAGCTTCCTGATTCAGCTTGAGGCTGTGATCGATGGAGATCATGTCGACATTTTTGTTGCCGGCATAAATCTTGTGACGACCATGATCTTCGTACCACTTGGTAAGGGTAGCCGTCATATGCATCTTCTCGACGATATTGCGCCAGCCCACACCGGTGTTGTAAGCGCAGAAGGAGATTTCGCCTTCCTGCGTGGCGTAGGGGATGATGCACTGTTCGGTGCGGCGGAAGTCGTAGTTGAACAAATCCTGGAACCACATACCTGCGATGAACAGGAAATTCCAACGATCTTGACGGCGCAAGTCGATGTCGGCCATCGTACGCTCGCCAGTCACCTTGCCGTAGCTCTTGCCCGAGGCACCCATCGACTTGTCAAACTTCTTGAGCAAGTCCATAATGCGGAAGTGAGTCGGAGCCTTGTACGGATCGTAATTGCGGATCAACGAGATCGAAACACCAAAGAGCGACCAGAACTTCGAGCGGGCTGCGTCGTTCAACTTCGCAACGTCCTTCGAGAACTGTTTTGCATTGAGGAAGGCGGTAACAGGCGCAGCTTCCTTGGTTTCCTTGTCCACCATGACGGCCATGCCGATGCCGCAATTCGGGTGGCAGCCGCAGGACAACTGACCCCATTCAGCGGCAGGGCCGTGAACCAGATCGGCGAAGTCGGAGAAGGTGCTCATGAACGAAATCGGGAACCAGTCGCGCTCGGGGATACCGATGCTGGTCTGATCCTTGACGTCATGGGCGAGATGAGACAGCGTGTAACGCTGTGCTTCACGGCGCTCAGGAGTCACTTCTTCGTCGCGGCCAGTAAACGATACGGGCTGGAAGCTGAGGAAGGGGATCTTCTTGGGGTTATCGAGAGCAAACTGCACGATGCGCCCAACCTGCTCGTTGTTGATGCCGTTGATGATCGTGGTTACGGGAACGATGTCGATACCGTTGGACCAGCAATTTTCGATGGCGCGCATCTTGACATCGAAGAGGTTGCCTACGGCGCGGTGCGAGTTGGCGGCGTTGCCGATACCGTCGAACTGAAGGTATACGTAGCGGAGGCCCGCTTCAGCGGCTTGCTTGGAGAACTCGACTGACTGAGCAAATTCGATACCGTTGGTCGCGGCCTGTACGGAGTTGAAACCCACCTTGCGGGCGTAACGCACTGCGTCCAGAAAGTAAGGCGACATCGTCGGCTCGCCACCAGAAAACTGTACCGACATCTGACGGCGCGGCTTGATCTTCAGCGCGTTGTCCAGCATCGTCGTGATGTCTTCCCATGACAGCTCATGTACGTAGCCAACCTGGTTGGCATCCATAAAGCAGGGGTCGCACATCATATTGCAGCGATTGGTCAAATCGATAGTCAGTACGGAACCGCGGCCATGCTTGATCGTCGACGAACCATGATTGTGCAGGTCTTCGTCGTTGTGGGCCTTGATGTCACGGCCAGGAAAAACTTCTTCCAGGTGCTTGAAGAACTTGGCATCGATTGCCATAACGTCTTCAAAGTGACCGTGAGTGGGGCAATCCTTCACCATCAGGATCTTGCCATCGCGCTCGATGATCTGGGCCTTGATCTCGCCCATTTTTTGATTCTTGAGGATCTCAACCGGCAATTCGCCGTTGATGATCTTGTTGCGGATGTCGGGCACGCACTTCGGGCAGAGCGAATCGGTTGTGCGCGGCCAGCCAAGTGGCGGCTTCGTCTTCTGGTAGCTCTTGAGCAACGGCTTATCCGACCACTTCGGGGTAAACGAAGGATTCGGATTGATCGAATTCAGCTTTTCAAATACAGCCCAAGTGGCGTTCGCAGCAAGCGATGCAGCCTTTTCAACAAACTTGACGGTTTTAGACATAGTCTCCCTTACAGAGTCGCAATGATTGGTGGGTTGACCCACTCATATGAATGCGAGATTAATGGATACGATTTAAGAAGGCAGCTACTCTCTGTTGAATGGCTGCTTTCCGGGGTCGAAATGCACCTACTCGGGCCGAACTGCAAGCACTAGATACAAAGAAAAAGCGAAACTCATTCGTCCAAAGGCAATTGCTTCGTCGTTTGTTCTACTCGCTCCAGGTCTTCGAGCGGCAATTCCTGTGCCACCATTTCCCACCTTCGCTTTGCCGGTCCGTGACGCCAAGCTCAACCACATGGGACGATAATGACACTGTGCCTGTAGATGCGCAAATTCTCCTTGATTCGGCCTTTGCCCAAGGTTTCGAGCTCGCAGGCCTCACCCCCGCGCTTCCGCATCCTGACCACGCGAGGCACATCACTTGGGTCAATCGAGGCCTCGCCGCAGGCATGCACTACCTCACCGACCATCGAGCTCAAGTCCGCCAGGATCCTCGCCTCATCTTCCCCGAAGCCCAAACCATCCTTAGCGTCGGCAAGCTCTACAATACCCCCGGCCCCCCAGACCCGGCCATCTCAAGATACGCCTGGGGAACGAGAGACTATCACGATGTCTTAGGTGAAGGCCTGCATCGCGTCGCCACGCACCTTAAAACAAAACTCAATCACGATTTCCCTTATCGCGTCGCCGTCGACACCGCCCCTCTACTCGAACGCAGCTACGCAAGAGAAGCCGGCCTCGGTTGGATCGGCAAAAACACCTGCCTCATAAACGAACCCAAAGGCAGTTGGTTCTTCCTCGGCGAGCTCCTGCTCCCCTTCGAGGTGACAGCCTACGGCAGCCCCCCTCCAGACCGCTGCGGCACCTGCACCAGTTGCATCGACGCCTGCCCCACCAAAGCGATCGTCGACGGAGAAGTCGACAGCAACCTCTGCATCAGCTACTGGACAATCGAAGCCAAAACGGAGGCTCCTGCCGAACTCAAACAAGCCTTCGGCCACCACCTCTTCGGCTGCGACATCTGCCAGGACGTCTGCCCCTGGAATCGTCGAGCACCCGAAACAAACGAAGCCAGCTTCCAGGCCGTAAACGCAAACCCACCCCTCGAAGAACTCACCGAAGACAATTTCAAACTGCAGTTCCGCAAGACCCCGGTCGCCCGCACAAAAGCCTCCGGCTACAACCGCAACGTCCGCGTCGCTCTAGAGAATCGCCCAAAGTAAGTCGCGCAATTCCCTCGGCGGCACCCCGTCCCGAGAGAACCCTGCCTCAAGCACACCAGCCTCAAAACGAAACATCTCCTGCGGCATCTCAATCAGCCGCACCACCTTCACCCCGGCATCCGGCGTCAAAGCAGCCTCAATTGCCTCCAGCATCCGCTGCGCGGCGGCCTCATCCGGCTCCCCCATCCATCGATACTCAACGGCCCATTGCATTGCTCTTATATGATAGGCAGCGATGCAACGTTTTCTTCTCTCGCTCTGCCTCCTGACGCTCCCCGCCTTCACCCAGGTCAGCCTCTTCGACGGCAAGACCTTTAAAGGCTGGCGCGATGTCAGCAAGCTCAAAGTCCCCGGCAATGGTTTTTCGATTGAGGACGGTGCGATCAAGTCCAATAAAAAACCCTGGATCAACGAAGATCTCTTCTCCCTCGGCGAATATACCGACTTCGAATTCGAATTCGAATGGAAGGTCAGCCCCGGCGGCAACAGCGGCATTAAGTACCGCCTCCAGGACGCCGTCTTCATGAACGAAAGCATCGAGCGCCCGGTAAAGAAGTTCGAAGAGACACTGCGCGACGAGTACACCCGACGCCCCAGCGACCGTACCAGGCTCAAGCCCACTGAGCACGGCCAGCTCTACACCGTAGCCTTCGAGTTTCAACTGATAGACGACAACAACTACATCTACAAACTGCCCGGCCAGCAGAAAACCGGTGCCCTCTATAGCTTCATCGGCCCAAGCAAGCTCACCTCAAAAAAGCCAGGCGAATGGAACACGGCCAAGCTTGTCGTCAAAGGCGACCACGTGGAACACTGGGTCAACGGTGAAAAGGTTTTAGACGCCAGCCTCAAGAGCCCTGAAATCGCCAAGGGGGCCAGTGCTCGCTGGGGAGAGACTCACCCCGTCTACAAACTTCTGGTCGACCAGCCAAAGAAGAAGAGCCCCATCCTAATCCAGAACCACGGCGATGAAGCGTGGTTTCGGAATCTGAGACTGAGGCCCCTCTAAGACTCTCTCTACTCCTCCGAAAGCCATCGATAAATAGCTCCGCCGACAACAGCACCGACTATCGGAGCCACCCAAAACAACCAAAGTTGTTCGATGGCCCACCCGGAGTTGAATATAGCTGACCCCGTGCTTCGTGCCGGAATGCGGTCGCAAGTACGGCGCTTCCGCATTCACCAAACACAAGCCAGAACGTACCAAGCTACTCGGCTGTCGACTTCTTACTTAGACTCATCAATTGTCTTTTAGCGGGCAAACGCGATGCCCAATCCTGTCGTGTAAAGCAAGTCGTTGGTTTTCCGGCCCGGTGCCGGGTTTGTCAGGTAACGGTCGCTGATCGCAACATTCCAGACTAGATACTTTGAGATCTTCGTTGTTGCGCCAAGGTCAAAGTTGATGCGGTAGGTTCCGGGCGACTTCAGGTCGTTAAACATGCGGTAAGTCTGGAATAGCGACGTCGAAGCATTCAACTTGAATGTGAAGTCATCGCCCCAATAAAATTCACCGGTCTTGCGAATCAGTGGAGTGTTGAATCGGGAATAGTTGAATGCACCACCACCCAATAGATCAAGTGTCATCCTGTCGCTCTTGATTGCCTTGTAGCCAAGACCTCCACCAAACACTGTTCTTAGATCGAGGTTCTGGAACTTGTCGTATTCGTAGTCGTTGAAGACGTTGGCAAAGAGCCTCGGTTTCAGATTCCTGCTATAGCCAAGGCCTCCACGAACTGCCTCTGCTGTCCCGGCATTCTTGTTGTTGATCAAAGCCGAGGCCTTGATCGTGTTGAAATAAATCGAGGTCTTGTCTGTGCGCGTAATTCGGGCTGCAGTCAGCCCTGTCGTGAATGTAGTCGTCTTCGCGTTGCCGCTAGTGCCAGCAAATCCAACAATTCCACCGCCGGCCCAGAGATCACGCCAGCCCGGTTGGAGCAATCGTTCAAAGGCCTTCTGCTCTGCTGGATTTCGAATGGTGGTGATTTCCTGGGGTGCGACAGAAATCGTCGCCCCGGCACTTGCAATCTCCACCTTGCCTGCACTTTCCCGGAGAGTACCCAAAACAGTTTTGCCGTCTGGCAGCACGACGTTCAGCGGCTTATCAGCAACGATAGACGCGACCTGATCCCAGGCAGTGCTTACTAGACCAAACATGTCGGTCTGAATCGTTATCTGTTTGGCATCCTTCTTAACAATGCTCCCTGTTACTCGATCGCCGTTCTTGAGTACAACTTGGTCAGCACCCAAGACACCGATAAACGCGACAAATAATGAACATTTAGCATTGTTGATACTCATGCTGACAATACCGCTTATTTTCCGAGTTCAGAGGTGCAGTTTGGGCAACGCGTTGCCTTAAGCGGAATCGCGCTGCAACAGAATGCACAATCCTTCGTTGCCGGGGCAGCCGCTGCCACAGGCTTCTGCATGTGGCTGATTGCCCGAACCACGAGAAAGATTACTGCCGCAACAATAAGAAAATTGATGATCGTATTCAGGAATTGGCCGTAGGCGATCACCGGGGCTGCAGCGGCTTTTGCGGCGGCCATGGTCGGATAAACCTGCCCGTTCAAACTGATGAAGAGTTCTTTGAAATCGACTTTGCCAAGCAGCATACCTATGGGCGGCATGATCACGTCGTTCACCATTGAAGTCACAATAGCGCCGAAGGCGGCTCCGATTATTACACCGACGGCAAGATCAACAACATTGCCGCGCATCACAAAAGCTTTGAAGTCATTTAACATTTTGGGCTTCCTTCACATTCTGGGTTTTCTCGATCAAAGACCATTTCGGTTTGTCAGAAGTCACACTATCACGAAAGTTTTTTCTGAGGGTTTCATCTATATGACTTTTTTACGCCCCGCTGATTTTCTTCTTATCAGATCCTCAGTCGTCCAGTCGGCCAGTCATGGAAAGAAATCTAACTAATTCCTCGGAAGAGCCCGGCAGCATAATCGCCAACTCTCAATTGCTCGATCAGGTCGCTAAACACGGCTAGTCGTCGAAGTGATTCACAGTTGTGAAGCAGCTGTTGAAAGCATGATCCAGAACCGCTTCGGTCAGAACCCAGGGCAGGCGCTCAAACTTGATGTGATCCGTCGCGTGCATCACCACATCTCGCGGATGACAGCGGCGCATCCGCTTTTTACCGCTCCGGTAATATTTGGTGAGAAACTTACCCACGAGGTTTGAGGCCAGCGGGACATCTACTTTCTTGCAGAACTGCTCAAAGATTTCGGCAAACTCTGCTTCTCCCGGGCTACGCAAAAACATCTTGTACTGAATGCGTCTCAAAAACGCTTCATCACCCAACTGCTCAGGATTCAAGTTAGTCGAAAAGACAAGAAAACACTCAAAAGGAACCGTGATCTTACCGCCCTGCTGGAAGTTGAGGTAGTCAATCTTCCTCTCCATAGGAATAATCCATCGGTTCAAAACTTCTGACGGAGTGACCTTTTGCCGCCCAAAGTCATCAATGAGATAGATTCCGTTATTCGCCTTCACCTGAAAGGGAGCATCGTACACTTTGCTCACCGGGTTAAAACTTAAATCAAGGCTTTGAAGGGTCAACTCACCGCCAGTTGTGATGAACGGACGCTTCGAACGAAAGTAGCGCTTGTCGTAAGCAAAGCTGTCGCTAACCGCAGTTGAGAGAACCGAAAGACTGTCTGAAGGGGAATCCAGTGGCGCGTGATAGAGCGGATCATAGACCTGAATAATCTGACCCTGACATTCAATGGCGTAGGGAATATAGACGGGCGAAGTGTTGATATTGAACAAGGCTTCTGCAAGAAACGTCTTTCCATTCCCAGGCTGTCCGTAGATGAGGAAACTCTTGCCTGAATTAACGGCTGGCCCAATCTGGCTCAAGATCTCTTCGCTCACCACCATGTGGCTATATGCGGCGTTCAGTGCTTCCTTCGTTAACCAACCTGGATCGAGCTTCTGAAGCTTAACAATTTCAGAGTACTCATCAAGACTCACGGGAGCAGCGCCGGCATACGAGTTGATTTCAAGATATTGATGCACCAATTTTCGCCCAGCTTCACTCAGCACAAAGACGGTCGACATGTTGCCCATGCCCATCGAGCGTTTGGCAACCATCAAGTGGTTGCGCTTCATCGTTTCCACGATCGGCTCAATGACGCTGTACTTGAAGCCCAGTGCATTCGAAATATCCCGGCCCATCGCTTCGCCCTTGAAATACAACTGCTTCAGAATCAGTTGCTCAACCGTAGTCTCGGTGATACCCGTCTCTGCCATGGTGTTAGGTGGCATAGGAGTAGGCAGGCCGTCCCCTCTCAACTCGGGCCGAGTCCCGATCTCCACCGGATAGGGCGCAGGCTCGGTACGGGCAAACTCCTCAGGTTGAAACGTTTCGTTCTCAATAAATGAATAGGAATCAAGTTCAGAATTCATGGGACAGGCTTTTATATCGGCAAAATTATGAAAAGACCTTAGAGATCTCACGCTAAAGTATCGTCATGCAGTTCTCGCGCCGCACCGCGATCGGCCTCGCACTTTCACTTTGGGCCCAAGCCGAAGATCAAGCCCACCAGCATGGCCCTTCAACAGCAACAAATCCAGATTACAAGTTCAAATTCTTGACTTCTGTTGAAGTGGCGACACTAAAGCGCTTCGCAGCCGTCATGATTCCGCCTTCAGACCATAGCGGAGGCGCAGCTTCGGCTCAAATTGAGTCCTATTTGGACCACACTCTGGCAAACGCCGCCCCCTCCCTACAGCGCACCTGGCGCAGCGGCCTCGCTGATTGGGCCAAAGCCAAAGACATCGACAGCGAATTGTCCCGACTGGCAGTAAACGAATTTGCGCCAAAGTCTAAAGCCGACCAATTCTTTATCCTCTTCAAGACGGCGCTTACGGCTGCCTTCTATACCTCTGAAGAAGGCATCCAAAAAGAACTTGGCTATCAGGGCATGGCCTTCCTGCGCGAATTCCCGGGTTACCAGGGCGAGGCTTTCTCGACCCCTCCAAACTTCAAACCCCTCTTGAGATCAAGGACCTAGCGCCATGAAGATCTACGACGTCTGCATCATCGGTTCTGGTGCCTCTGGCGGTATGACCGCAAATGTTCTCACCAAAGCCGGCCTCAACTGCGCCATGCTCGAAGCCGGGCCCATGAAGAGCGTTGCTCAATTCCCCACCCACCGTATTCGCCGCTGGAATCTCCCCAATCGCGGTCTTCGGGGTGACTACTTCCAGGAGTGGTTGACCGAAACCGGCTTCCTCGCCGACAAAGCCAAAGAGCCCTACTCGGTTGCCAACAATGAACGCTTTGACTGGTGGCGCATGCGGGCAGTCGGCGGCAAGAGCCTTTTCTGGGCCGGTGTTACCCCTCGCTTCGGCCCAAATGAATTTCAACCCAAGGACGACTTCGACACCAAATGGCCGCTCATCTATGACGAAATCGCACCTTACTACGACCGCGTCGAAGAACTGATCGGCGTTTCCTCAACCGTGGAAGCCGTCGGTGGCTTTCCGCTCAACAAAGGCCTCGCGCCCTTCCGCCCGAAGCCAGCGGAAGTTCTGCTTACCAATGCCTGCGAATCGCTTGGCCGCGGACTCAAAGTCCTCCCGATCCCCAAAGCAATCCTCAGCCAGGACCACAGAGGCCGGCCTGCCTGTCACTATTGCGGCCCTTGCTGGCAGGGTTGCGATTCAGGCTCCAAATTTGATTCCTTGCGCGTTTTCGTGATGGCCGCGCGAAACACTGGCAAACTCGACCTCATCCCCAATGCCCGTGTCCGCAATCTGGAACTCGGCAAAGCAGGCGAGGTACAAACTGTCCGCTACTTCGATACAGAAAAGCGGGAATGGCGCGAACTGCAGGCTAGGAGCTTTGTTCTTTGCGCCGGTGCAATCGAGAGCAGCCACATCCTGCTCAATTCAAAGATCGCCAATTCCAGCGGTCTCGTTGGCCGCTATCTCAGCGAACACCTATACACCGCCGTTGGTGGCCATCTCCCACAATTGATGAACCGTAAAGTTACCAACGAAGACGGCAACGGTGCCCATGTCTTTATTCCAGATTTAACCGAGAACTGGCGTGGCAACAAATTCATCCGCGGGTACCAGATCTTCCCTACCGGTGGCACCAACGAGTTCACCCTGGTGGGCAACAACATCCCAGGCTACGGCAAGCAATGGATGGATGCCGTCCGGGCCTACTACACAGCGGGAGTGAGTGTCCAATTCCAGGGCGAAGTTCTCCCTTACAAAGACAACCGCATTGAGCTTGACCCAACCCTCAAGGATGACGCCGGCATCCCGGCCGCCCGCTTCAACTACGCCTGGCATGAGAATGAACGTGCCATGTTCAAAGACATGATCGAGGTCGGCAACGAGATTCTGCATAAAGCTGGTGCCGAGATGCTGCCCAATGCAAATCCCAAGCCAGACCCCTACGGTCACTCCATCCACTACGTCGGCACCACTCGCATGGGCCACGACCCACGCACCAGCGTCACCAACAAATGGAGCCAATCCCACGACGTGCCGAACCTCTTCATTAACGACGGAGGCCCCTTTGTAACAGCAGGGAATCAAAACCCCACACTCACCATCCTCGCCTTTGCGCTGCGCTCAAGCGAACGCATCGCAAAGCTCATGAATAGCGGCAAATGGAAAGACTAAAGCGGCTCTGGCCTGAGATCAAACCCACGCTGCACTTCTGGGCAGAAACCGAAACGCACGTCTATTCGTTCAGTGTGGCCGCCAACGTACTCCTCAGTTTCTTTCCTTTCCTGATCGTGATGACCAGCCTGATCCGCTTTGCTCTGCACTGGTTCAATGTTGAGAAAGGGATCTACGTCGGCCTGCAAGATTATTTCGCCGGTGAAACTGGTGCCTTCCTCGTGCGCAACCTCCAGATGTCGGTTTACACCAACGGCAAAGCACTCAGTTGGGTATCGATGGTTTTGCTACTCTTCACGGCCAACGGGATCTTCATGCCGCTCGAGGTCGCCTTCAATCGCATCTGGGGGATCAAAGAGAATCGAAGCTTTCTCAAGAATCAGCTGATCAGCCAGGGCCTGATTCTGGGCTGTGGTTTTCTCTGGCTGGCCACCAGTGCATTTGCCGCCCCAGTGATCAAGATCGGCTGGCTCAGCGCCATCGTCTACAAGATCGCTTCACTCCCGATCACAATTGGGATCGTCTTCCTCACTTACTGGCTTCTGCCAAACGCAAAGATCCCACCACTACTTGTATTGGTCGCTTCTGTTTTTGTTGGGCTCTCAATCGAATTCATGAAGCTACTCAACATGTTGATCTGGCCCTGGCTCTTCTCAAAACTGACCCATGAATACGGGGTCTTCAACCACTCGGTAACGATCCTGCTCTGGAGCTTCATCTTTAGTATGCTCGTGCTTGGAGGTGCTGAGTGGAGTGCCCGAAAAGCTCGTGAAATGGGCCTCGAAATCAAGAAAGCTTGATCTTGAAGCTCAGCTTCATGATCGGCTCCGTACCTATCGCACCAAAAGCGGCCGTAGGTGGCTTGAGGCCAAATAGCCGCATGTCGACACTTGCCGTTCCTTCAAACACATTGGGCGACGATTCCCTGTAGGCAACACCAACGGGAGCACTCTTGCCCCGAATCGTTAGCAAGCCCGATTCCGACTTGTACATAATCTCTGGATACTTCTCAGCATCCAGCATGTCCTTGACCGCATAGGCGGCCACCTTCTTGAGGTCATCAGCTTTGAGCCAGTCATCCTTACACTGAATGCGTCTAGCATCGAGCGAAATCTCGTATCGATTCGGATTCCGTTCCCCATTGCCGCGATAGACGGGGAATTCGAAGACGTGCTTCTTGCCCTTCATAAACCCCGTCTTGAGCACCTCAAGGCGGACATAGTTTTCAGGTCCTGGCGCAATATTCATATCACCAACATACCGCTTCAATTAAGGTCTCCTGTCATACACTCTAGACTTGGGCTCGAACGAGGAAAAAGTGACGCTAGAAGTCTGGATGCAGCGCTACCAGGCAGGCGAAGGCGATGCCCTTGAAGCGCTCGTCAAAGAAGTTAGCCCACGTCTGAAAGCCATTTTCCGAGGCGGCTCACCTGAATCTGAAATTGAAGAACTGGTTCAGGAGACCTGGTTTCAGGTTCACCGCAGCAGACACACCTGGCGGCCCGGGGAAATGCTTTTGCCATGGATCTATTCCATTGCCCGGCACATCCGAAGCCGCAGCTATCGAAAACGGACTCGGCGGGCCGAGGTTGAACTTGATGAGAAAATTTCCATACCAGCACCGGAACTTTCTTACGGCTTCGAACAATTGCTTAGTGAGCTGCCTGAAAGCCAAAGGGAAGTCTTGTTTTTGATGAAAGTCGAAGGAAGAAGTTTAGAAGAAGTCGCCGCCGCTACTGGCTCAAGTGTTGGCTCGGTAAAGCAGAAGGTACATCGCGCGTATGAAAAGCTGCGGCGCATCATCGGAGCTAACGAATGAGCACCTTCGCACCTGTAAAGCCTTTGCGGCCGGCATGGCAAATCGCCTCCGTAGCCGGGGCTGGCGCATTGCTGATCGCCTTGACTGGTGCGGCAATCCTTGGTCACGAGGCACCCGGCACCTTTGACTGGCCCACTTGGGGTCTGCTTGGAATTTCTTTCGCCATGGCCTTCTCTGGTAGCACTTGGGCCGCCGCGCAGTGGATGAGCCCGAGTGGCCGCGCCTCCTTCTGGCGTCCTGTTCTGGCTCTTGTATTAGCCATTTGTGGGCTCGCGATGGGTTCGCAGCTCGACATGTTCGTTGCCTCCTGGGCTGGCTTCTGCCTTTCGATCGGATCCATATTTTCGCTGGCCACAGGGGTTTTCCTTCTAATAGTCTTCCGCCGAACTGCGCCCATCATGCGGCAGCGGGTTTCCACTGCAGTTGGGGTCTTGTCGGGCTTTGCCGGTTTTCTAGCCATCCAGCTCCATTGCCCGATCAACGAGTTCTGGCACATGCTCACTGGTCACGCGCTTCTGCCCATTCTGTGGGGTTTCATTGGATACTTCGTTTCCCGACTTGCATTTCGATGAAACAGTGTTGATAGACTAGGTTCATCTATGAGTCAGAAGCAGGTCCTGACGCGCCGCGAGGCGTCGACAATTGCGGCTGCGGCCGCCACGTTAAGCATCACCGGAGCACCCTTTATTTCAAAGGTGAAAGCCGCGAACAGTACGGTGCAGTTTGGTTTCATCGGCACAGGTAGCCGAGGCCAATATCTTATGCAGCATCTCAAGAGTATCGATAACGGCACATGCGTCGCCGTATGCGACGTCTACGAGCCCAACATGCGCAAGGCTGCCGAAGCGATTGGCACCAAGCCTAAACAGTTCAAAGACTACCGCGAACTTCTTGCCGACAAGAGTGTCGACGCAGTCTTGATCGCTACTCCGCTCTACATGCACTTCCCGGCAACGCGCGACGCGCTCGATGCCGGCAAGCATGTCTTCTGCGAGAAGAGCCTGGTATTCAAGCCTGAAGAAATTCATGCCCTTCGCGCACTCTCAAACTCGAAGCCGAAACAAACCCTTCAGGTTGGCCTCCAGCGTCGCTATTCAAAGTTCTACCAGACCGCCAAGCAGATGATCGACAAGGGCATGCTTGGCACCGTCACCCACATCCGCGGTCAGTGGCATCGCAACACTTTTGCCAAAGATCCGTGGAACAAGCCGATCCCGAAGGATCGTACCGAAAAGGACGTGAACTGGCGTAAGTATCGTGAATACTCCGGCGGCCTCACTGCCGAACTCGCTTCGCACCAGATCGACGTGGCCGACTGGATGTTTGGCTCGCAGCCTGAGTACGTCGTCGGCGTGGGCGGCACGGACTACATCAAAGACGGTCGCGATATATTCGACAACATACAGTTGATCTTCAAGTACCCGAAGGGTCAGAAGCTCCACTACACCTCGATCACCACCAACCGTCACTGTCCGCTCTTCAATGCCGAGCGCACTGAATTTGGCGAGTGCATCATGGGTACTCAAGGCACCATCCACATCACAGTAGGCACCGACAGCGAGCCTGCTCTGGGTATGTGGTACACAGAACCGGCCCTCCCGAAGGTGGAAGGCGCAGACAAGAAGGCTACTGCAGCCGTTGCATCTCCTTCACTCTCTTCTACAGGCAAAGGCGGCAAGGCCCTCCCGATCCTGCTCGAAAAAGATCAGGTAACCGGCAACGACAGCTTTGTCGACCGCGAACTGAAGTTCGCCCGCCGCTGGCTATATCAAAAGGGTGTTCTTGTTCCGGAAGAAGACCGCAATCCCGTCGACATCGAACTCGAAAGCTTCTTCAACGACATCAAGAATAATACCCGCCCGAAGGCGGACCTCGAAGTCGGACTGCACGATTCCGCCGCCGTCATGCTTGCCAACCGCTGCATGTACGAAGAGCGCAAGGTTCTGTTCAGCGAAATCGACAACATGGGCAAGCCGGAAGCCAAGCCCGGAAAGAAAGCCTAGCTTTTCATGATTACCTGGTGGATGTGGATGGTGGCGGGCTTTATCATGCTTGCCACCGAGACACTTGTACCAGGTTTCTTTTTGCTCTTTTTTGGAATTAGCGCCGTCCTTATGGGCTTCTTCCAGTTGCTTTTCCCGGGCGTTCCGCTCTGGATTGAGCTCCTGATCTTCCTGGGCGTCTCTACAGCATGGCTTGCCATGTTCCGTGGGAGACTGGTTGCCTATATAGAGAAGCGGAACCCACCAAAGAAGGTTGACGCAATCGAAGGCGAAACTGCAATCGCGGCGGATGATATTGGACCCAAGCAAGTTGGCAAAGCAGAACTTCGTGGCGCTTCCTGGAATGCGCTCAATCTCGGAGACATACTGATCTCAAAAGGTCAGCGCTGCCAGGTTGAAAAGATGGACGGACTCACCCTTCATATTCGGGCCATGTAGAATAGGCCAAATGGAAGCTCTAATCGCAGTAGTTGCACTGACAATTCTTTTCTTCATCGTTCTTGCCAAAACGGCAGTTGTAGTTCCGCAGCAGAACGCATACATCGTCGAGCGGCTTGGTAAATTCGCAGGTGTATTGCCCGCAGGATTTCACATTCTGGTTCCCTTCATTGATGTAATCCGCTACCGGCACGTACTTAAGGAAAACGCCATAGATATCCCGGAGCAAATCTGTATTACGCGCGACAACGTGCAGGTCGGCGTAGATGGCGTTCTCTATATGAAAGTGATCGATGCAGAGCGGGCCTCCTATGGCATCTCAAATTTCTCTTTCGCTATCTCTCAATTGGCGCAGACAACTCTGCGCAGTGAGTTAGGAAAGATCGAACTGGACCGCACCTTCGAGGAGCGAACCAACATCAACACCAACATTGTGAGCGAGCTGGATAAGGCCACTGAGCCTTGGGGAATCAAAGTCTTTCGCTATGAGATCAAGAACATCACGCCGCCGGCCGACATCCTTGGGGCAATGGAAAAGCAGATGCGTGCCGAACGTGAAAAACGTGCCACTATTCTGACCTCAGAGGGAACTCGCGATGCCGCCATCAATACGGCTGAAGGCGAAAAGCAGCAGACGATCAAGAAGTCAGAGGCCGCCAAGCAACGCCAGATCAACGAAGCGGAAGGGCAGGCAGACGCGATCCTGTCGATCGCCCGGGCTACGGCAGAAGGCATTCGTGAAGTCGCCGAAACCATTCAGATGCCCGGCGGGATGGAAGCCGTTCAGTTGCGTCTGGCCGAGAAGTACATCGAGCAATTTGGCAATCTGGCCAAGACCGGCAACACCATGATCGTGCCATCTAACATAGCCGATGTCAGCAGCATGCTGGCCAGTGCGATGTCGATCATCCAGCAGAAGACTCCGGCATTGCCGCCACCGCCGTCGCGGCCCACGGCATGAGTTCCGCCTGGCTCAATACTGAGCTTGAGATTTACGAAAGCCATGTGGCGCTGGAAACCGTCGGTCAGGCCGCAGCGATTCGAGAAGCCATCAAGGAAGCTACTGAAATCCTTAAGCCGCAGAGCTTTTTGTATTTGGGATGCGCCGGCGGCAATGGCCTCGAAGCCTTCTCAACCCAACGAGTAGTGGGGCTTGATCTCAATGAAACTTACCTCGTCAGGGCACGCGAGCGTTGGCCCGCTGCCGAGCTAATCCAGTGTGACCTCAATCACGCGCTGCCCAACGTAGGATCCTTCGACCTGGCTTTCGGTGCCCTCGTCTTTGAGTACATCGAGAATCTGCAGGAACTCCTCGACCAATTGTCGGAATGCGTGAGCGGGCATTTGGTTGTACTGATTCTGGCAACGCGTGAAGGTGCGCCAGCGGTCTCAGATTCGCCTTACCGGCAGATGCTTCAGCCGGTCGGTTCCGAGTTCAGGTACCTCCCAATTGAAAGCTTCCTCGATACAGCCCGAAGCGCAAGATTCGACGTTATCGAGCAGAAAGAGATTCCTTTACCTGCAGGTAAGTATTTCGTTTCCATAACGCTCGGAAGGCGATTATGATGGATTTGAAGTGGTCGTGACTGCCAATAGTGAATTCGATCTGGGCCTCGATCCGTGAAGAAGAGATCGACATCAATATCTACCGTCGCGATCATAACTATGACCCAAGCGACGATGCCATTGTGCGGGTTGAAGCTTCGAGACTCAGGGCGCGGTTGAAGCAATATTACTACGATGCCGACGTTGGCCAGAACTTAGGCTTCGATAACCCCAAAGGCACCATCTCACCCATAATTATCATTGAGGGAGTCGATATGCAAACGCAGGAACGCGGAATCTGGCTGTGGACTGGCGTCCTGGTTGCCGTACTTGGAATTCTCATCCTCGCTGGCGTCGCGTGGCGTGCCTTGAGCTAGGGAGTGGACTTGGGCGCTGGTGGCGGGCTCTTGCGCAGCTCTTCAAAATACTTCTGCACGTAGTTCTGGAAAATCAGCGGCACTTCATCACGATGGATCACACCAGAGCTGTCGGAATGCGCTGCAGACTTCTCCGAGTAGCCCGTCTTGAGTGCCTGCGACTTTGAACTCGAAACTTCGATCATCATCTCGCCCTGCAGGTTTTGAGCCCGCTTGCCGAAGACTTCGCTGATCTTACCCATCGCACGCTGCTGCTCTGCCAGTTGGACGTCCTTGTTCCCATCCTGTTTACCCGTGCCAGACTTCTGATCTCCATTTGAGGGCTGGTTGGACTTGTCACCGCCCTTGGCCTGCTGGTTGGGGCTCTTCTCGTTGCCTTCACCCTGCTGCTGGCCATTCGGGTCATTCTGCTGCTGGCCGTTAGCCTGCTGCTTGCCTTGGGACTGCTGACCCTTGTTGGCCTGCTGTTGCTGCTGGCCGTTGCCCTGCTGGCCATCCTTCTTGTCCTGCGCCTGTTGCTGTTGGCCTTCAGATTTGTCTTGCGACTTCAGCTTGTTCATCATGTTGGCCATGGCGTCTTTGAATTTGTCCATGAGAGAGTTCTTCTCGCCTTGCTGGTTGGCCTGATTCTGCTGTGCACCAGACTTCTTGTCGGCACCGGCGTTGCTCTTCTTGTCGCCGTCTTTGCTGCCCTGGTCGCCAGCGGAGTTCTTGTCGCCAGCAGCGGAAGAATCGCCCTTCTCGGCGCCTTCTGTCTTTTCGCCTTCTTCAGACGGTGACATGGACTGCTGAAACTGGCCGGGCTTCTGGCCGGCCGAACTGGATTCGCTCGAATTCGTCGATTCGCTGTTGAGTTCCTGTCCCTTCTCGATCCCCTTCTCGTCGGCGCGCTGCTGTTGGGTTTCGGTCAAACCGAAGCCATCCAGCGGCTGGCCGTTTGGCATTTTATTCTTGGCTTTGGCCATTTGCGTTGGCTTCTCGCCGGAGGCTAAGAGGTTGTACATGCCGGGGGCGATCGGGGCACTTAAGTCGAGGCTCGACTGGAATGCGTAGCGGAAAACAAGGAGACTAAGAGCAATGGAAGCAAGCACTACAGCACGAGCCCAACCGGAAGGCATGTTGAAGGGAACAGCCATTGAAGCGGTGAACTGAGCAGCGGTAAAATCTGCGGATTCGACGAGCGCGTCTGTGAGCCTGGTACGTGGCTGTGTTTTGAAGTGATGGGCGGTGGAAAAGAGATCGTAGGTCCACACGCGCTGATCCAGGATCTGGGCAGACTGGTAGGCACCGGGCAGATGATTCCAGACGCGGTGAATAAGATAGCCAAAAGAGGCAACCGCGATGAGAACCGGCCAGTACCAGTCAAAGACTTGAGTGCCAAGGATGAGGAGTAAAACGAGGCCGGCGGCACCGATCGACAGGGCAACCAGGGCCTGCGAAAAAAGGATCTGAAACTGGAGCCGACGACGGACGTTCTCAATAAGAGATTGTGCCGCCATAACTGCCTCTATTATGTCAGAGCGGGCCAGTGAGGACCACGGCTTCTTCAAAGGCTTCGAGATTATCGACAAAGAAATGATCTTTTGATTCGATCCACTTCACTTCTTTCGGCTCGGGGAGCGTGGCGAAGAAGGCTTCGAAATCAGGCCTTGGGCCATGTTCGTCGTTGGTCGAGTGAATAAAGACCTTTGGAATGGTGATGTCAGAAATAAATTCGCGGTGCGGGTACTTGGTGGGGTAGCCAATGGGAATTACCTTGGTGGCCTGCGGGTAGTCAAGCGCAAGCTTCAAGGCGATGCGAGAGCCGAAACTGAAGCCGGCAATGGCGAAGGGCAGATCCGGGTAGCGCGCGCGCAGGAACTCGAGGCAGGCTCTGCCGTCTTCGATCTCACCATGGCCATGATCGTACTCACCCTCGCTCAGATTCACGCCCCGGTAATTGAAGCGCAAGACCACGGCACCAGCCCTGCGCAAGCCACGTGCGGTGCGGTGAACGACGCGGGTATGCATCGTACCGCCATGTTGCGGATGAGGGTGGCAAACGAGGACGGCGGCGATGGGTTCGTCGATTTCCGGTTCTTCCAGCAGAGCTTCTAGATTCCCTACCGGACCGGGGATCTTTAGCGATTCAATTTTACGCGCCATCGAGTTAAGCGGTAGTTGGTGAACTGGAGTTCAACGCCGAAGTCTTTGCCGCGCAGCAGAGCGATCACCTCTTGAAGGATGTCACGGTCTTTGCTGGCGACGCGTACATAGTCGCCCATGATGGAGGGGGTGACCTTCAACTTCGATTCCTTGATCAGCTTAACGACCTCTTTGGCCTTTTCGGTTTCGAGGCCCTGCTTGAGCTTGATTTCCTGACGGACGCTGGAGCCAGTGGCGGGCGTGACGGTACCGTAGTCGAGGTTCCCGATCGGGACGCCACGCTTGAGCAGCTTCGACTGCAGGATGTCGTTCACAGCCTTGATCTTGTAGTCGTCGGCTGAGGCGAGGATGATCTTGAGATCTTTCTCGTTGAGCTCGATCGAAGACTTGGAGTCTTTCAGATCGTAGCGGGCGATGACTTCTTTGAGGGCCTGAGAGATGGCGTTCACCACCTCGGGCATTTCGATTTTCGATACTATGTCGAATGAATTGTCGCTTGCCATATTTTTAGTGACCGAGCGCGATTAAGACGCGATCGGTAACCTCCTTGATGATCGTGGGCATGCTTGCTTCGAGCGCCAGCGTAACAGCGGCGCGGATACGCTCGGGATCAACCTCAGGCTGCGCTACATTCGCGCTGGGAGCGAAGCGAGAAACGGGCGTGACTTGAAGATCGAGTTCGGCGGCAAACAGCCCGCGTGAATATTGTGCAGCCTCGGCGAGAGGCCGGATAGTGTGAAGGACCTCCGACGCCTCGAAAGGCTTTTTTATAATTGCATCACATCCGGCGGCCTTTGCCTGAGACTCACTAAAGGGCTCAAGCAAACCGGCTGTCAAAACCACCCGGATCGCCCGGTGGCGCGGATGGGTTTTTATCCAGTGACATATCTCGTAGCCGGAGCGATTCGGTAGGAATACATCGGCTATAACAACATCGGGCGAGAAGCGATCGAGGGCTGGATAGACTGCCGACCCGTCGGATACCTGTTCGACATCGAAGCCTTCTCCAGCAAGGATGCGAGCACCGATGCGCTGGGCGTGCGGGCTATCGTCGGCCAGAAGAACGCGGGCGATCAATTCTTCTTCTTTTTCGGTTCCTTGATCTTCTTCTGTTTTTTGACCGGGATGATGGTGCCTTTCGCGATAATCGGGGCATTCTGATCGGTCGTAGCAGCAGCGGCAGCGGGAGGAGCGGCAGCAGGGTCTGCAGGCTTGTTCAGGCGAGCGTCGGGGCTGCTATCGAGGGTGGCACCGTCAGGCACAGTCGAAACCGTAACGTCGGTAGTGCCGGTACCAACAGCAACGGGGATCGGAATATTGACCGGGATCGTGGGGCGGAGAGCGGCCATGGCGGGGTCACCGGTCTTGGCTGCCATGCGTACGTCGGGGCCACGCTTGAGCATGTTGCCTACGGGGGC
>JBKJUN010000470.1:0-5211 GCA_046590555.1 Bryobacter sp.
GCGACACCGCCGGCCACGGCCCAGCGGTAATCCTTCTTGCGTAGAGCAAGCCATGTGAAGGCCAGCGCGAAGGGGATCCACGCGAAGGCTGTCATGTGCGGGCCTTCGCCATAGCGCACGAGCACGTTGAGTCGAGTAGGCCCAGTGCGGAACATATCCGCCGCAGCCTCCGGCAAAACAAGATAGCTCGGTGCTATCACTGCGGCGGCAATAGCGCTGGCGATACCGGCAATGCGATGGCGAAAGCCCAGACGTGCCAATAGATAGACACCTGCGATTCCGAAGCAATAGAAGAAGGCTACATAGATGTGATAGGCCTTTGAGGCATCGACATTGCCATACTTCGCGATCGCTGCGGTGCCGTAGCGGAGGCCGGGCGGGTAGACGTAGTCAAAGCGTGTGCCGACGTACCAGAAGGGCTGCCATAAGGGACGGGGCCAATGATCCTTGAGCATGCGGGCGTCGGCGATGAAGGTGGATTCGATCGAGGCCCAGCCGTCGGTGTACTTCAGCTTCCAGAGCGGACGAATAAGAAAAGCAGCCAGCAGGAAGAGGAGGACAAAATCGAGGATCCAGGTGCGGCGGCCGCGCAGCATGACTTAGAGTGTGGCCGTAGCGGCGCGACTGTACCGCCTCTGCAATGAGATGAACTGCTTTTGCCGCATCAGGCCGGTGCGGTGGATCAGCAGGCGGAAGAGCAGCCAGAGGATTGAGAGGCCGTAGATGGAGCTTTGGATAAAGCTGGCGCTGGAGGCTTGCGGAAAGTATCGGGTGGGCACAGGGACTTCAGCAAAACGGGAGCCCACTTCAACAAACTGAGCCATAATTTCCTGGTCAAAAATGAAATTGTCGGAGTTCATTTCTACGTTCACCGATTCGAGTGCTTCACGAGTGTAGGCCCTGTAGCCGGTGTGGTACTCAGCGAGAGTGAGGCCAAAGACCCTGTTTTCAGCCCCGGTGAGGAAGCGGTTCGAGATGTATTTCCACCATGGCATGCCGCCGCTCATGGGGTCGCCGTTGAGCAGACGCGAACCAAGCACGACATCCGCTGTACCGTCCTGGATCGGCTTAATGATCTGAGGCAGGAGTGTTGGATCGTATTGGTAATCGGGGTGTACCATCACGATGATGCCTGCACCTGCACGTAATGCCTCGCGATAGCAGGTCTTCTGATTGGCACCATAGCCGTAGTTTCGATTGTGTACAAAGAGTTCGAGGCCAAGCTCTCGGGCGATACGAATCGTTTCGTCTTTTGACCCATCGTCGACGACGATGACAAGGTCGACGACATCGTGGGGCAACTCCGTATAGGTCATGCGAAGCGTCTTCGCCGCGTTATACGCGGGCATCACTACGACGACTTTAGCTTCGCTACCGACAGGAACTGGTAGGCGAACAGAGTTTTCCATCCTCGTGCCAAATGATAACAAAGGACTTCTAGCCAGCCAAGCGAGGGTATCGCGAGGCCAACCGGAATTCCGGTAACTTCTGCGATTTCAAAGCTGTAGCCGGAGCGGTCAAAAAGCCTGCGCCAGTTGGCCAGCATCCAGAAATGGAGGTGTGTACGGTCAAAGAGGCCCTTCTCGTCTTCAGGGAAATTACCAAGGAGAATTTGAAGCCGGAAGTAGAGGTTCCCGCTATTGGGAAGCGAGGCGACGATCTGCCCACCGGGAGCGAGGTGGGGTCGCAATTGCTCGAGAAGGTCTTGCGGGCGCCTGAGATGTTCGAGGACATCGCCAATTACGATCACGTCAAAAGGGCCGGGAAGCGGAGGCAGCGGCTGCTCGAGATCATGAATGACAGCGGGCGGATTTTGGTCGAAGCCGAGAGGATGCTCGATGCCGGTGACGGTGAATCCTTTGCCGGCGAGAAGCTGCGAAAGGAAGCCGTTGCCGCAGCCGACATCCAGCAATCGCTTGCCTTGTTGCATGGGGTCAAGCAGGTTGAGGAGAAGCATGTGGCTTGAATAGGGAGATTGCTTCAGCGTATAGACACTCGACATAGGCGAAACTAGAAGCATGGCATATCCAGAACAATTTCTCATTCCAATGCGTCAGGACCTGACCAGGTTTGGCGTCGAAGAGACACGTACGCCCGAACAGGTCGACGAGGCGCTCAAGTCCGAAACAGTACTGATGGTGGTGAACTCAATCTGCGGTTGCGCTGCCGGCAAGGCTCGTCCTGCAATTGGCGCTGCCCTGCAAAACGCAAAGAAGCCAACCAAGTCAGCGACAGTGTTTGCTGGCGGCGACGAAGCGGCAACAGCCCACCTCCGCGGCATCCTGAGCGAATTCCCGCCCTCAAGCCCTTCCATGTTCCTTTTCAAGGACGGCAAGCCGGTCTTCGCCCTCCATCGCCGGGATATCGAATCCAGCGACTCGTTCACGCTTTCGATGAAGTTAAAAGAAGCCTTCGAGCAGCACTGCTAGTCTTGTCCGCCTGAGCTAAGGTGATGTCCATCGACGTTGCAAATCCGCCCTTAGCTTGACACTTGAGCTTCGCCGCTATGATTTGCGCACTCAACGCTCGCCGCAGGTCAGAATCAAACTAGCCTCTGCCTTGGCGACGAGGATTTGCGCCTGAGCGGATGTCCAAGGCGAAACTGCTTGAGCGGATAGCTGCGTCCAAGAAATGGCCAGCTCCGGTGATGTCGCTACGCATTCCCGCAGCAGATTTGGCCTTGGTCCGAAAACAGGTTGAGCACAGGGGCCTCCCATACCAGACCTACATCAAATCGCTACTGCACGAAACACTCACCGAGCGAGAAAAGCCAAAGGTGGGGCGGTAGGCAGGGCGGTTCGAACGACGGTGCCCCCGCTTCAAGTCGCCTGCGTCTGCGGCCTCCGTATCCCAATCCATGTTGGTTGACTTGACTGCGGATCTGTAAGCCCCACAAATGCCGCGCGCGACCAGACAAGCATAGGATATCTTCAACAACCTTGGCAAACATGTAGGATTTGCCAATCACTCTGGCGAAACGCCTCACGAAATGTGACATTGACCATCGATTTCGTCTTTAGAATCAACAACGGAATTGTCACCTAATCCGACAACCTACAACCCGATCAAAACCCCTTGAAGTGGCTTCAGCAGGAAAAACGGGCTTGAAAATTGGTTCGACGCCATATGCCCGCCAATCGATGTCCAGTGCGCCGCTTTTGCCACGTGCCGTCTTTGTGCTTCCAGCTATAAGGCAGCCGCGAGATTTTGTTCTCAGATGGCAGGCTTTTGATTCTAATTGAGCGGAATGCATTGCCACGGAATTGTTGGTTGCCCCAGAGCGAAGCACAGATAGCTTCGAACACCAGTTAAGGTCAGATCACGCGGAATCTTGGCAGGTGCGGGCAGAGCGATTGGTTGAGCCGGCTTGAGTGATTCGGAGACCTGTTCCCAGGCGGAATTTTGCCAAATTTGCGATCTTTGGTGTTTTTCAGATTTGCGTAAAAGTGGTTTTATATTCAACAGATAGGTTTGTTGGGGCGGGGAGACTGAAACGGTTTGTGGGGTGTATCTGTCAGGGAGAACACTCACCGAAGGCTTGATTTTAATGGTGATTTTGCGAGGTACACGTCAGGACGTCCCACAAAGTAAGTTCGACTCTTTGTTCCATTGGGAGGTTTTCTTTCCAGGGCATGCCTTCTAGCTTGGCTTAACCTCTTGCGGTAGAACGCCAGAACTCCAATCATTTGTCACCCAGGTCCCTGGGCCAAAGTGTTACCTATCTCGTCGGGCCGTACCTAAGCTCCACCTTTGACAGAGGAATCCTCTAGCGGGTTCTTCAAATGAAACCCGACGATGGGCTGCGGCTCGCAATCCTCCAGCCAGAAATCATGGCGAACTCAACCATTGTGCTCGTTCGCCTTGCCGTAGCGTTCCCGCCAGTCGAAGAACTTGCTGGAGGTGATGTCGAGCCACGGAATTGCTTACTCGTGATCTGAGGTTTCGGCTTTTCTCAAACTGCCAGATCCTAAATCCAATAGTGATCGGGTCGATTCTCTTTTGATCGCGTTCAGCATTTCATCATCCATTCCGTCTCTAAGGCAGACATAAGCTGGGTTGACTCCACCTAGCCAGATAAGCTTTCCCGGCTTGGGCCGGACGATTAGCGTGCTAACGACATTGGCTCTCGCCCCCCTTTGACATCATTGATCGGTGGTGATAGGGTTCGGACCAAGTGAAGAGATATTCATCAGAGCATCCTTACTTTGCACTTGGAGGAATCATGAAACACTATCGCAAGCCACTATTGCTCATGGCTCAAGTAGGCTTGATCTTTGCCACGAATATGGCGGCTCAGGTCAATACCTCAACGATCGCCGGGCTGGTCACGGACGAATCTGGATCCGTCGTGCCGAATGCGAAAGTTGTGGCCTTGATCGCTAGCATTGGGCTTCAACGGGAAGTCACTAGCAGCAGCAGCGGTGAATTTGTCGTGGCACAGATTCCCCCAGGCGACTGGAAGCTGACGGTGCGGGCGACGGGATTTCAGACAGCGGTTGTCGAGAACATCTTGCTGACGATCGCAGAACGGGCGGTGGTGAACGTTTCGCTGAAGCTTGGCGCCGTCACAGAACAGGTGACGGTGAGCGCAGCAGTCACGCCGTTACTTGAGCCGGAGACGGCTTCGCTTGGTCAGGTGATCACGCGCAGGGCTATCAACGACCTTCCACTGAATGGACGTAATTACATCACGCTCGGCGCGCTTTCGCCCGGGGTTATGCCACAGATTCCTACTGGGGCAGGCCCTGCGAGTTTCATTGGTGCGACGACCCAACGCAGTGACCGTTCGCTGCTTGTGGGCGGCAACCGGGAAAGCTCTACGAGCTATCTTTATGACGGCGTTGAGATGCGCAATCCTCGCATTGGCGACAGTTCGCTCACTCCGTCGCTGGACTCGGTGCAGGAATTCAAGATCCAGCGTAATTTCTTTCAGGCCGAATTTGGCTTTACGCCCGGCATTATCAATGTGGCCAGCCGCGGTGGATCGAATGAGTATCATGGCTCGGTATTCTGGTTTCTTCGCAACAATGCGATGGACGCGAGGAATTTCTTTGCGCCTAGAGTCGAGCCGTTCAAGCGCAATCAATTTGGATTCGCGGCCGGAGGACCTGTGATCAAGAACAAGCTCTTCGCATTCGCCAATGTAGAGGGATTCCGGCAGCGGTTGGGCATTATCCAGCGGGGCATCTATCCTCGCCAGACACAACTGCG
>JBKJUN010000594.1:0-2265 GCA_046590555.1 Bryobacter sp.
GGTAGCTGTCGCTGGTCCAGTGCCAGGCTTTCGCGGAGTGATTTACTAGTCCGAGGTCGGCGAGAAACTGGCATAGCTCTGAAGTATCGTGAGGGCCGAACTTTTCGCCTTCTTTGATCGGGAGTTCAAAGGCGGCGCACTTCAGATGGTTGATCAAAATCTCGGTGTTGTCCGGGTTGATCGTGGCGCGCTCGGGAGGCTGGCCGAAGAAGTATTCCGGATGCTCAACGATGAACTGATCGAGCGGTGCAGAACTGGCCACCATCACGGCGAGCGAGGTGTTTTGACGGCGCCCGGCGCGCCCAGAACGTTGCCAGGTGGAGGCGATCGTGCCGGGGTAGCCAGCCAGCACGACGCAATCGAGCGAGCCGATGTCGACGCCGAGTTCGAGCGCGTTAGTGGCGACGACGCCGCGGATTTGGCCGGAACGGAGTTTGGCTTCGATTTCGCGGCGCTCTTTGGGGAGGTAGCCGCCACGATAGCCGCGGATCATCCCTTGCGAGGTGGGGCCTTTCTCGATCGCGTCCTTAAGGTAAGTGATCAGGATTTCTGTGGCGAGACGGTTGTTGGCAAAGACAAGAGTTTGTTGCCCGCGCTGAATCGCGTCAATGGCGACGCGGCGGCTCTCGTGCAGGTAGCTGCGGCGGATGCCGAGTTGCCTGTTCACCACCGGCGGGTTGTACATCACGAAGAACTTTTCGCCCGAGGGTGCGCCGTTCTGATCAACCAGCGAGAAGGGCTCGGCGGTGATGGCTTCAGCCAGTTCTTTGGGGTTGGCGATGGTGGCTGAGCAGCAGATGAACTGCGGCTTTGACCCGTAGAATTCGCACAGACGCTTCAGCCGGCGGATGATGTTGGCAAGGTGGCTGCCGTATACACCGCGATAGTAATGCAGCTCATCAATGATGAAGTATTTCAGGTTCTCAAAAAGCTTGGCCCACTTGGTGTGGTGGGGCAGGATGCCGGAGTGCAGCATGTCCGGATTGGTTAGGACGACGTTGGCTCGCTCTCGAATGGCGCGGCGGGCGTCCTGCGGGGTGTCGCCATCGTAGGTGAAGCACTTTAGGTCAGAACCCATCTGTTCAACGGCACCATGCAACTCGTTAAGTTGGTCTTCGGCGAGGGCTTTGGTGGGAAATAAATAGAGGGCCCGTGCGCCCGGGTCGCTGAGCAGTGTGTTGACTACCGGCAGGTTGTAGCAGAGGGTTTTGCCCGAGGCGGTTGGGGTAACGATGACGACGTTGCGTCCAGCGTCGACGTGATCGAAAGCGGCGGCCTGGTGCGAGTAGAGCTTCTCGATACCGCGAGAGTTGAGGGCTGCGGCAAGTAGCGGGTTGACTGCGGCCGGGATCGGCGAATACTGGCCTTCCCGCGCCGGGACATGACGGATAGACCGCACTGGAGACTCTGGCTTGTTTGAGATCTCTTCAAAACGCTGTACGGCCTGCATCACCGTCTCGCGACGGGGAATGGGCAGCGTTTTGCGCGTTGCCTCATCCTCCGGAAAGTCGAACAGCAAATTGCTCACTCTCTAGAGATAACTCTTTAGGTGAACAAAAGGCAAAACTCCGTACTGAATTAATACTTCGCGGCCGTCGTATTCGAGCGAAAGACGGGCGGCTTCGGTGACCAGCTCGTTGTAGCTGGAGTTGCTTGCTGTGGCGATAATCCCTTGCTTCTCAATGACTCCAAGCTGGGCTGGGTCGCCTTCAACGCTTTGGGCGGCTTCGACGAGCGCTTCGATCGAACGGTAGCCGTAGCCGACGACGCGTTCGCCGGGCCCTAAGTGATTGGGGACGTACTGCATGTAGTCGGGGCTGGGTTCGGAATAGCCGCCGTCGACGTAGCAATATTCAAGGCCACGGTGCGAATCGGTGTGGTTGAGGAAGCCGCCCCGGTCGCCGAGGCTGGTCCAGAGCGTCATGCCCTGCGTGTTCGAGCCGGGGCCCTGGTCCGGGTAGCCTAGCGCATTCTGCACGTTCAAGATTGCGCCGTTGGACCATTTGACGCGGGCGTCGGTCCACATCCAGGCGTCGGTGCCGTTAGGGAATTTCTCGGGAACTCCGGCGACGGAGATGCTCACCGGCATAAGGCCCGTGATGAAGTGCACCAGGTCGACATAGTGACAGCCGATGTAGGTGAAGGCGTCGGAATTCTCCATCGAGAACCAGTTCTGGAAGTTCGAGTGGCGGTAATACCATTTCTCGAACAATCGGGCTGTGCCGAGTTTGAAGTCGCCGAAGTGGCCTGCGCGGTAGCGGTCAC
>JBKJUN010000741.1:0-19086 GCA_046590555.1 Bryobacter sp.
CGAAGATCAACGCAAACGGCGGCAGCTATGCAGGCCTCGATCGCTTCGAGGCGCGCAAGAAGATTGTTGAAGATTTGAAGGCGCTCGGTCTGCTTGAGAAGATCGAGCCGCACAAGCTGAGCGTGGGCAAGTGCGAGCGCTGCCAGACGGTGGTTGAGCCGTTGGTTTCGAAGCAATGGTTTGTGAACATGAAGCCGCTCGCCGAAAAGGCCATTGCGGCTGTTGAAGAAGGCCGCACGACGATTGAGCCGGAGCAAAGCCGAACGGTGTTCTTCCACTGGATGCGGAATATCCGTGACTGGTGTGTAAGCCGGCAGTTGTGGTGGGGTCATCGCATCCCTGCCTGGCATTGCGGCGCTTGTGGTGAGGCGACGGTGGCACGTGAAACGCCGACGAAGTGTGTTCACTGCGGAAGCGATCAACTAGTGCAGGACAAAGATGTTCTGGATACCTGGTTCAGCTCTGGACTGTGGCCCTTCTCGACTCTAGGTTGGCCCGATCAGACCGAAGACCTGAAGGTTTACTATCCAACGACGCTGATGATCATGGGCTACGAGATCCTTTTCTTCTGGTGTGCACGCATGATGATGTTGGGCATCGAGTTCATGGGTGAAGTGCCTTTCAAGCAAGTGCACATCCATGGAATCGTCCGTGATGCGCAGGGCAAGAAGATGTCGAAGACGCGCGGCAACACGGTTGATCCGCTCGAGATTACGGCGAAGTACGGAACGGATGCCGTGCGTATGGCTTTGCTAACAGCTTGCACGCCGGGGTCAGATATTCTCTGGACTGAAGACAAGTTGCCTAGTTCGCGCGGCTTTGCCAACAAGATCTGGAATGCATCTCGCTTCCTGTTTATGAACATGGAGCGGGCCGAGATTAGCCCTCATGTGCCGACGACATGGAAGGCGCAGTTTCTGGAGGAGCGCTGGATTCAGTCAAGGCTGAATGCCGCAGCCAAGGCTTGCAACGAAGCGCTTGAAGCAAATCGATATCACGAGGCCGCGCAGACGATGTGGCACTTCTTCTGGGATGACTTCTGCGACTGGTACATCGAGATGATCAAGTTGCGATTTAACGATGAAGAGAATCGCGCTTTGATCTGGGCGAACCTGCTTGGCACCTACGAGAAGGCATTGCGCTTGCTGCATCCGGCCATGCCCTTCCTCACGGAAGAATTGTGGCAGCGCTTGCGGACTGAAGGCATGCCGGTGAGTGTGTCGGTAACCGATTACCCGGCTTATGAGGTGTCTCTCGACGATGCCGAAGCAGAACGTGAGATGTCAATTCTGCAGGAAGAGATTCGCCGCGCTCGCAACGAAAAGGCTGCGAAGCAAATGGATCCGAAGCAGGAAATCGAAGGCATTCTGCGTGGCCAGGGCAAAGAGTTTGAAGTGATCTCGGCCCAGGCAGAAGTCTTCCGCAGGCTTGCTGGCGTGAAGTTGAGCTTTGAGCCATCGACTGAAGTGAAGGGGATCCAATTGGTCTTGCAGGCGCCGGCTGGACAGGTTGATGCTTTGCGCAAACGCCTGGAGAAGGACATCGAGCAACTCGAGAAGGTAATCGCCAACACGCAGCGGCAGTTGGGCGATGAGAAGTTTACGGGCAAGGCTCCAGCACACATCATCGAAGGGATGCGTGTGAAGCTTGGCGAGTATGAGGCGCAGTTGGAGAAGAATCGGGAGGCTCTTGGTGGACTCTAGCTGGCAGCATCCGGAGATTTACGATGCGGTGGAGCGGGCGCTGGGAGAAGACATCGGCTCAGGCGACATCACAACCAGGCTCACCGTCGAGGAAGGCCGGATGGCTCGCGGCAAGTTCTATGCCCGGGACGAGATGGTTCTGGCTGGTATTGAGTTACTACCCTTGATCTTTGAGTGCCGCGGTGGGGTGGACAAGCTGGAGTTGAAGGTACGCTCCGGGCACCGGTGTCATGACGGCGAGATGATCGCCGAGGTGGAAGGACTGGCGTCGACTCTGCTTGAGTGTGAGCGCACTGCCCTGAACTTCATGCAGCGGCTAAGTGGCGTGGCGACGCTGGCTTCGCGCTTTGCGGCAGAAGTGGCCCATACCAAGTGCAAGGTGCTCGATACCCGCAAGACGACTCCTGGACTGCGGCGGCTTGAGAAGCTGGCGGCAGCGGCAGGCGGGGTGACCAATCACCGGATGGGTTTGTTTGATGCAGTGCTGATCAAGAACAATCACATCGCAGCCGCGGGCGGTGTGAGACAGGCGCTTGAGGCTTCCCTGCCCTATGGAGTCCCCGTTGAGATTGAGGTGCGAACTCGGGCTGAACTGGATGAGGCACTGGCCAGTGGGGCGACGAAGCTGCTGCTCGACAACCTGACGCCGTCAGAGGCTCGTGAGTGGATCGACTACATTGCCGGGCGTGCTAGCTGTGAGATTTCAGGTGGGGTGACGCTCAATACGGTTCGCGCTTATGCCGAAGCTGGCGCGGACTTTGTCTCGAGCGGGGCGATTACGCATTCAGCCGTGTCGAAGGACCTAAACTTTCGTCTTGAACTTCTATGATCTGGCATGAGTCGCTCGATTCGACAATGACAGAAGCTTCGCGGCTAGCGGCTAAAGGAGTGGAGAGCGGGACCGTTGTTGCAGCGCTCAGGCAGACTGCTGGGCAAGGAAGGCAGGGCCGCGAGTGGCTAAGCGAGGCTGGGGAGGGACTTTATTGCACTTTCATTCTGGACGTGGAAGATGCGACGGCAATCACACTTGGATTGGGTGTTGCGGTGGTTGAAGTATTAGCTCCGATCGTTGGAGAGAGCCTTGATGTGCGGTGGCCGAATGATGTTCTTTGGCGTGGACGGAAATTGTGCGGGATTCTGTCGAGACTGGAGAATGGACGGGTGCTGGCTGGGATCGGCGTGAATTTGAACCAGATGGCGTTTCCCGATGGATTGCGGACACCGGCGACTTCACTACGGCTGATTACGGGGAAGACATTTTTACCTCAAGATGTTTTGGCCCTTCTGTGCGGGCCGGTGGTGGAGATGGCGGCGATTGCACGGGTGGACCGGTTGCGGCTCTTTGCGCAAACTTCGAGTTATGTGAGTGGGCGCAGGGTTAGAGTGGACCTTGATGGGCCTATGCTTGAGGGTGTGACGGATGGACTGGACGAGAATGGATTCCTGCGAATCCGGAAGGAAGACGGGACGCACGAGACGGTTTATGCCGGTAGCGTGCGGGCTCTGGACTAACGATGCTATTAGCAATTGATGCGGGCAATACGAATGTGACAGTGGGTGTTTTTGACGGGGCGAAGCTCATTTCCAGTTGGCGGCTGCGAACGATTCGCGAACAGACTGCAGATGAATGGGGTATCAGTTTACGAAGCCTGTTTCGGGTGGGAGAACTCGATGCGCGGATCATTACCGGTGTTGTAATTTCGAGTGTGGTGCCACCGCTGGACCGGCAGTTGGCCGAGATGGCGCAGCGCTACTTTCGCTGCGAGGCGCTCTTTGTCTCTGTGGATGTAGATCTGGGCCTGAAGGTAGCGATTGATAATCCTCGCGAGGCGGGTGCAGACCGGCTCGCCAACGCGGCGGCAGCATTTCATAAATATGGCGGGCCTTGTGTGGTGGTGGACTTGGGGACAGCCATCAATTTTGATGTGGTAAGTGCGAGTGGCGATTTTTTGGGTGGAATTATTTGCCCAGGGATAGGAATTGCGATCAGCGGGTTGTTTGAGAAAGCCGCGCGACTGCCGCTGGTGGACTTTCGGGAGCCACGCCAACTGATTGGCAAGAACACCGTGGATTGCATTCAGAGCGGGCTTTACTACTCGACGATCAGTGCGATTGACGGAATTCTTGAGCGCTTGCTTGAGGAACTTGGTAGCGATACAAAGATCATTGGCACTGGCGGGCAGGCGAAGTTGATTGTGAACGGATCGAAGCATCTAAAGGTGGTGGATGAGGACCTGACGCTCGAAGGCGTGAGGATCATTTGGGAACGCAATGCAGCAGCCTGAGCCGTTCAACTATTTTAACTACTACACCGAGATTGAAGAGCATTTTCAGGCGGCCAGAGGGACGAGTCTGTTTCTGCTTTCGCCTCTGGACTGGGCTCTACTCGAGACCTGGAAGGATTCAGGAATTCCTTTGCAGGCGGTGTTGCGTGGCATTGATAAGGCATTTGAAAAGTGGCGGGCGAAGAAGTCAAAAACAAGTCAGGTGAATTCGATTGCGTATTGTTCGCAGGCAGTGATGGAAGAGGCCAAGCGGATAGATACTCCTCGTGAAGAGAAGATCGTAGATGCGCCGTTTGTAGGCGCGGAGTTGGACAAGTATTTGCGCGGAAATGCGTTGAAGCTAGTAGCGGGCTTTGAAGAGATCGCAGCTACGCTTGAGGCCCTCGCGGTAGAAAGTCTGATCTGGATGGACAAGCTGGAGGAGCTAGAACAGAGACTGACATCGCTTGAAGACAAGATGGTGGCGATTGCTCGAAGCAAACAGAGTGATGAGCAGATTCTGGCGGTGCGGAAGCAACTGGAGTCGCAACTGAAGCCTTATCGGGGGAAGATGAGTGCGGCGGAGTTAATGATGATCGAAAAGAAATTCTTCGACCAGCGGTTGCTTGAGGACTCTGGTTTGCCGCGATTGAGCCTTTTCTATTTGGGATAGCTTGGCGCGAGATGTGGCGGCAAGGGCGAAGAGCCAGGGTGCCAACTGGAAGCCGAAGGCTTGTACCAGACCGTAGTAAGGCAGAGCGGTGAATGAGGGGAAGAGACTTAGCGCCACAAGCCCAGCACGGAGCAGTGCGTGACCAGCGAGGAATCGAAAGCTGTTGGTGAGTGTACAGCCGCCCATCTGCAAAGCCAAGCCCTGCAAGAGGCAACTCATCGCGGCGGCGCTGAGCAGAATCACGAGATTAATAACTTGAAGCCAGTAGGCAAGTACAAAGGCTGAGGATGATTCGCTGAGTTGATCCCGGCGCATGACAATTACGATGCAAAGGATCAGCGCAAGGCTTACGCCCAACCAATCGCGGAGACGGGGGCGGAAGCCAAGACCGAGGCGGTGAATAGTGAGGTAGATCGCGACTACTCCGTAGAGCAAGCCGCCGATGATAACCAGCAAGAGGAGTTGGCGGATGAGACCGCAGAGTGAGCCTCGCGTAAAGTTGGGCCAAATCAGATTGAGGAGCGGGTTCTCGATGAGATGGCGAAAGCAAGCCGCAGCGCAACTCCATTGCAAAGCACGAAAGGCTCGCCCCATTAAGGAGTGGCTCGGGTATTCTGCGGCGGCGGTGCCGAAGAGGTAACAAGCGAGAGCATAGGCGGCCTGGGCTGAAAATTGAGCCCAGGTGCGCTCCATAATTTCCGGTAAACCAGTGAGATAGAGCAAGACCCAAATCGTCTGGGTGAAGATCATACCGGCAAGGGCCCAAGTTTGCATTACTGCCCAATTTCCCAAATGAGTTGACCGGCAGGCTTGCCGCACAGTTCAGTTGCGATGTGGGAGAGGTCTCGGAGCAGAGGCTTCCAGCCAAGTGCCGGCAGATCCTGGTGAAACTGAACTTTGTGGCGGCGCGCCGAGGCCTGGATCGCTGTTCTTGCAGTATTCTCACCGCAAAGCAAAGCGAGCAGAGAATGCACGCGAGAGGCTCGATCAAGGGAGCTCGCGGCTTTCAAAACGCGGGCGCGGGCTGAGGAGAGATCTTCTGGATTCAGTTCCAGTTGATCGAGATAAAAGCGGGCGGCGGCCCGGAGTTCAGAGTCGTTCAGGAGCGAGCTGTTCATCTGCGTACCCCGACCTCAGCATTGAGGAGGTTCGCGATCTTGCTCTTGGCTTGATGCAGCTTCCACTTCACGGTGCCCATAGGAATCCCTACAGAATCAGAGATCGCTTGATAGTCGAGGTCGTCAACGTATCGGAGGACGCAGATTTCGCGCTCGTCTTCTGGAAGGCATTGGATCCAGTCGTAAAAGACTGACTCGCAGGGTGGAGGGGTAAAAAAGGCGGCGGGATCGAGTTGGGTGGGGAAGAAGTCGAGGCGATGGTTTTTGCGGCGGTGCTGGAGCAATGCGTTGCGGGCGATCTGGAAGAGCCAGCCATAAAATTTGGAGTGGTCGCGGAGAGAGGAGGAGTTGCGGAAAACCGACAGCAGAACATCGTGAGAAAGTTCGGCTGCGGATTCGCCGTCAAAGCCACGAACCGCGAAATACCGGTAGAGTCGCGGATAGACATTATCGAAAAGGACGCCAAAAGAGGATTCGCCCGGTTCGCGAAGGAAATTCAGAATAAACGAATCTTGTGAAAAAGATGACTGCAAGACATAAAAAATATCAGCATTGCCAACAAAAGTCATCTCTGGCAGCATCTTAATGTGTCATATGTTGCTAAAACCGGGTGGTTTGCTTTGTTCCCTGGCGCTGATTTTGCTCAGTGCTTTCAGTAGTCATGCACAGGTCCTTTATGGATCATTGACGGGTGCCATTGAGGATGCCTCTGGCGCGCCAGTACCGAATTCGAAAATTGAGGTCGTGAATATGGCGACCGGCGTAGCACGCCAGACCACGAGTGATGAACGCGGCTCGTTTCAATTTAATGATTTGCAGGGCGGAAATTATCGCGTAACGATTACGTCAGCGAATTTCAGCACGGTGAAGCAAGAAGGGATCCGTGTGGATATCAATACTGTGAAGCGCCTTGAAGTGAAGCTTCAGGTGGCGGCGGTGGCTGAAAGTATTTCGATCAATGCTTCGGCGCTGGCGTTACAGACCGATCGAGCCGACGTCAACAATCAGATTTCAAAGTCTCAAATTGTGAATTTGCCTTTTGGAGGATCGCAGGGACGCAACTTCCAGAATTTGTACAAGCTGCTGCCAGGCTTCTCGCCTCCGGCCGAGTTGCACTCAGACGCTGGCAACCCGCAGCGCTCGCTTGGCACCAACGTTAACGGTGCGTCGTATTCCAATAACAACACCCGCATTGACGGTGCCACTGTGAGCTACCCCTGGTTGCCGCACATCATCGCTTACGTGCCTCCTGCGGAAGCCATTGAAACGGTGAGCCTGGTGTCGAACTCATTCGATGCTGAACAGGGCATGGCTGGTGGAGCGGCAATCAACGTGTCGATCAAGTCGGGCACGAATGAGTTTCATGGTTCGGGCCACTGGTATCACACCAACAGCAAGATCCAGGCCCGCAACTTCTTCTTCACAGGTAACCGGTTGCCGAAGAATCTGTTGAATCAGTTTGGCGGTACCATCGGGGGGCCGATCGTTAAGAACAAACTCTTCTTCTTTGCAGATTGGGAACGTACGACGCGCCGTCGCTTTGCTTCGGCCTTCCGATCGGTGCCTGATGCGAATCTGCGGCAGGGCGACTTTTCGGCGACGGGCACGAACATCTTTGACCCGGGCACTGGGGCAGCCAATGGAACCGGGAGAACGATCTTCCCGAACAACCGAATTCCGAGCAGCCGCTTTGATCCAGCCTCGGTGACGATGACGAGCCTAATTCCTAATGCGAACCAACCGGTATTTCCTTCGAACTATCTGGCCGTGGGCAACTACCTCTTTAACCGCGACAACTCGGACTACAAGATCAACTACAACCCGACGCAGAAGACCTCTATCTTTGGACGCTATAGCTTCTCGCCGAGCGATTTATTCGACCCACCTTCTCTGGACAAGGCTCTTGGCGATGCACTCACCGGCGGACAGCCGGGTAAAGCGCCGGGCCTGATTCAGACGGCGGCGATCGGTGGAACCTACACCATCTCGCCCCGCCTTCTCTTTGACGGCAACATTGGCTTTACCCGTCAAAGGATCTCGGCCGAGAACATCGATATCGACAGGAACTATGGGCTGGACGATTTGAAGATTCCAGGCACAAATGGAGCTGATCGTTTGCAGGGTGGTTATCCGCGCTTCAACATCAGCGGCTTCTCGGCGATCGGCAATCCGAACGTCTCCAATCCGTTTTTGTTCCGCGACAATCAGTACAGCGCAACGGCAAACTTGAGCTGGGTGCGTGGTTCGCATTCCTTTCGGTTTGGCGGAGACTATACCTACTACACGATCAATCACTTTCAGCCGCAGGCGGCGTTTGGACCTCGTGGTGGCTTCAACTTCACCGGTGGGCTGACCTCGCTCAATGGCCCAGGTGCAGCGGCATCCAATGCGTTTAACGGCTTTGCCGACTTCCTGCTGGGACAGGCGCAAGGCCTGGGCAAGGACGTGCAGTACATCAACCCGGCGGCAGTAAGAATGCCTGGATACGGATTCTATGCCCGCGACCAGTGGCAGGTAAATCGCAAACTCACTGTGAATTACGGGGTGCGTTATGAGAAGTATCCATTTGCAAAGCGCGACCATCGCGGTGGCGAGCGTTATGACGAGAAGACCGATAAGGTGTTGATTGGCGGGATCGGCTCTACGCCTACCGATACTGGTGTGGACGTAGGCCTTGGACAGCTTGCACCTCGTCTTGGTATTGCTTATCGCGCAAATGACAAGACGGTGATCCGTGCCGGCTACGGCATCAGCATCGACCCCGATTCTTTCCGCCGTATGCGCGACTCTTATCCGGCTACGATCTCATCGCAGTTTAGCGGCGCGACCAGCTTTCAGGCTGCTGGCACTCTGCGAACCGGGATCCCGGCAGTAGCTGTGCCTTCACTGAATCAGGGGGTGATCGACCTGCCATTGGCAGTCGGAACGACGACCTTTCCCGAGAAGTTCAACCGCGGATACATCCAGAGCTTCAACTTCACAATTCAACGCGAAATTGGGGGAGGATTTAATCTGCAGGCTGGGTATGTGGGAACACGTGCCATCCGTCAGACGGCGATCATCCAAGTCAATTCTGCACTGGTACCCGGAAGTGGCAACGCTGGCCGTGCTCTGGCGATCAAGTATCCGGGCCGCATAGGCGCGATCAACCTATACACGCCGTTCAGCACCTCAAACTACAATTCGCTGCAGACGCAGTTGAAGCGGCAGTTGGGTGCCAATGGGCTGTTTGGGATGTCTTATACATGGTCTAAGGCAATCAACTTCAACGACAACAACGACTCGGGTCTGAGCTGGAATTCTCCAGAGCTCTGGGGCCGTAATCGTGCGCTCGCAAGCTTTGACCGTCCTCACAATCTACAGGTTTATTCCGTGTACGATCTGCCTTTTGGCAAGGGACAGAAGATGCTGAATTCAGGCGTTGGGGCCTGGCTGCTGGGCGGCTGGCAAACCAATGGTGTGTTGAGCGTTTTGAGCGGGACACCGTTTACGGTGGGCACTGCAGCAACGTCGCTGAATGCCCCTGGCAATACGCAGACCGCAGATCAAGTTCTGGCCGATGTGCAGAAGCTGAAGGGCGTGGGCCCTGGCAAGAGCTGGTTTGACCCGAATGCGTTTGCGCCGGTGACGGCTGTGCGTTATGGCAACACGGGCCGCAATATTCTGCGTGGGCCGGGATCGTGGCAACTCGATGCCAGCGTGTTCCGCAACTTCCAGTTGACAGAAAAGGTTCGGCTGCAGTTCAGGGCTGAATCGTTTGGCATCACGAATACACCTCGCTTTGCGAATCCTGGTGCAACGGCATCGAACCTGACTCGCAATGCGGACGGTTCGATTCGGGCGCTTAACGGCTATACGGAAGTGCTTGGCTCGACCGGCGAACGTGAAATCCGGTTCGCTCTGAAGATGTTCTTCTAGACAACCGCGACGATTGACGAGGGGCCTGCCCGAGAGGGTAGGCCCCTTTCTATCTGGGTTTCTCGATATCGAGGAAACGACTCGCAAGTTCTGGAGTTGGGATGCGGCAGGTGTCAGTGCGGCCAAACCAGGAGTAGCGATTACGGGCGATATATTTATAAATGGAATCTCGGAAGAAGGCGGGGAGTGGAATGGCCAAGACGGCTAGCGACCACGGGAAGCCGAGGCGTCGGGCGATGCGGAGAGCGGCCGTAGAGCGCGTGTGGATGCCGGCTTCATCGATGAGAATGATGCTGTCGGGGAGGGAGTCGATGTCGGGGTGGACTTGACGAGCAGCTTCTGACTGGAGCGAGGCGAAGCGGAAGATCTGCTTAGGATCGTGATCGATGATCCAGTTGATGGCGGCATTGCAGAGGTTGCAGACACCGTCGAAGAGGATGATTGGAGCTGGCTGCATCGGGGTGTCTTTATTTTACGATGTGGTGCTGGGGCAGGCTTGCGTTGTAATGTTGGGGTATGCGTTTGTTAGCAGTTCTCTTGATTTCGATCCTGGTTGTTTTTGGTCAGGACTCAAAGACAATGGATGTGGCGGCGGAGTCGAAGTGGGTGGATACGGGCTTGAAGCTCGCGCGTGGGGATCGTTACTCAATTGAAGCTAGTGGCGAGATTGTGTTGCGCGGAGCCAAGGGTGAGGAGCAACCGTCGAAGCCAAGTGGGCTGGCGAGGGGGTTTCGGGATTTGTTAAGGGCGCTGCCCTTGAATTCTGCCGGGCGTGGGGCATTGATTGGAAGGATTGGAGACCGGGAGACATCGCAGCCGTTTATGGTGGGGTCGGCCAGGGATGGGGAAGTGGCGCTGGGGGGCAATCTATTTTTGAATTTGAATCTGGGTGGGAATGAGAAGGGGGCTGGTAGCTTTGCGGTGAAGATCAGTGTGACGCGGGCGCCGGTTGAGGTGTCGAAGACTCCAGCCGGGCCGATTGTTGAGCTGACTCAGGCGCAGCTAGATAGTTTGCCTACGCGTGTGGTGGATGCTGAGGAGAATGAGGGGGACCGTCAGAACTTCATCATCGTGGGGAGCGAGTTGGCTGTGACCGGGGCGCTCAGAAGCGCAGGCTGGATACATGTGGATAAGAATGTGAAGTCCTCGGTGATTAACGCGATTCTGGTTAGTATGTCGAAGCAGGCCTACCTGACGATTCCGATGAGCGAGCTGATAATGTTTGGACGGAGTCAGGATTATGGATTCGCTCATGCGGTGCCGTTTGTAGTGGTGGCGCAACGGCATCACTTCCGGATCTGGAAAGCACCGTTTCAGGTGAATGGGAACGATGCGTGGATTGGTGCGGGAACGCACGATATCGGGTTTGAGAAGGACCAGCGCAATGGCGGCATTACGCACAAGATTGATCCTGAGACAGACAAGGAACGGGATTATATCGGCCTGACGCTGGAGGAAAGCGGTCTTGTGGTGAAGAAGACGTATATGACTCACAAGAAGCCGGTTTTGGAGGCGAAGACGGCGCATGGCGGGGAGTTTCGGTCCGATGGGCGGACGCTGATTGTTTATCTAGAACAGAAGCGGAACGAGGATGCGGTGCGGTTTTCCAATCTGTTTTGCAGTGTGTTGAAGACGAATCCAGATGGCGGGGAGTGGGGACCTTGCAGCGAATACATGGAGACTGCCAGCGAGAAGAACGTGGAGCTTAAGCCGATGTCGCGCGACTTTCGGGTGGTGGTGGTGCCCGGGATTTTCTCCAGTTGTGCTTCCGACGCACCGGCATTTGATAGGGGCAGGGCTTATTTGAAGGACAAGCAGGGCGTAGATGCGGCTTTGTTGAATATTCCGAATAACTCCAGTGAAGATAACGGCAAGGCGATTGCGAAGTACTTGCGCGAGCAATTTGCCAAGGACAAGCGGAAATTTATCCTGGTGGGTTATTCAAAGGGAACTCCGGATATCCAGATGGCGCTGGCGACTGAGCCCGACTTACGCAGTATGGTGGCGGCGTTTGTGAGTGTGGCGGGGGCGAGCGGGGGATCGCCGGTGGCGGATGCGCTGCCGGATCGCTTAAGCGGGATGTTGGGCAAGATCAATGGCAAGGGTGGTTGCGAGGGTGATTTGAGCGACGGGTTCAAGAGTTTGTCTGTGGAGCGGCGCAGGCAGTTTTTGGCACAGTACCCGAGGACATTCGTGCCTACATTTTCGATTCCGGCAGTTGCGGATCAGGATAAAGTATCGAAGGCCATGCTGCAGAGCTGGACGATCCTGAACGGGTTCTCGTCTCGTAATGACGCTCAACTCACAGAACAAGACGCGATCATTCCGGGATCAATGTATCTTGGGGCGGCGAGGAGCGATCACTTTGCACTTGCTTTGCCGCTGGAGAACATGAAGGGCGGGATGTTGAAGAGCTTCCTCGACAAGAACAATTACCCGCGGGCGGCGTTGCTTGAGAGTGTTGTTCGCTTTGCGCTGGACGAAATAAAAGCGCCTGCTGCGAAGGCTTTTGAGCCAGCGAAACAAGCGCCAGTGAAAAACAAGTCGATCTTTCAGCCTTAGGCTGTGATTAGGGACGCCGCACCGATGCCAGACTGGTGTCGCGACATACGTGTGCGGAGTTCGAGGCGGGCACGAAGCAGGCGGCTTTTTGCAGCGGCGATGCTGATGCCCAGTTGCTCTGCCACTTCTTCCATCGGGAGTTCCTGAACATCGCGGAGGAGGAAGACATTGCGGAGAAGTGGGGGAATGCGTTCGATTTCCTGCTTCATGGCTTCGGCGATTTCCTGTTTGCCGAGCGCTTCTTCAGGATTGAGGTTGTCGTCGCGGAATTCAAGCGTTACCGAATCTTCGCCAACCTGAGTATCATCCATGTAGAAAAGCTTGGCGCGCTTGGTCTGGCGGAGGCGCATCAGGCACTGGTTGACGACGATTCGAGTGAGCCAGGTAGAAAACTTGGCTTCGCGGTTAAATTGAGCCAGGTGCTGAAAAGCCTTCCAGCAGGCGTTTTGGACTTCATCCTCTGCATCGGATTTGTCTCTGAGGATCGACAGGGCCAGTTTGAGGCAAGAATTTTGATGCCTCTCAATTAATTCAGCGAAGGCTTGATCGTTTTGCGACTGAGCCATATCCACCAAGGATTCATCCGTAACCCCTTGGAAAACTTGCCGACGATTTTGAATCATGTTAAAATCCTTACCAATCTAGACGTTAGACTTCATGGACGAATATAACAGCAAACCCGCAGATTTAATAGGTAATACTGAAACTGACTTCAGTGTGCCTCAAACACCGCCCAAATTGGAGAGCGGCAGTAAAGAAAGCTTGAAATCAGCTGAAAACTCAGAAGCGACCATCCGCCGTATCCTCTCTTCCTACGACCTTGGGAACAAGCTTCGTCAATTGAGACTGAAAAAGAAGATCGCGCTTGTGGACCTTGGAAAGCATACTGGACTCTCTGCTTCGATGATCTCCCAGCTGGAGAATGGCAAGCTGGTTCCAACGCTGCCGACCTTGGCGCGGATCGCCATGGTTTTTGACGTTGGGCTGGATCATTTCTTTACAGATAAACGAAGAAAGAGACTGTTTAGCGTGGTGAAGGCTGACGAGAGGATGAAATTTCCAGAGCGGAGCGATTCTCCGGCACCTGGATACTATTTTGAATGTCTGGCCTTTAGCGCTCAAGATAAAAGCTTGCAGGCGTATCTGGCTGAGTTCCCCGTGCGTAACCCCAATGAGGCAGTAGAACACATGCACGAAGGGGCGGAGTTCTTCCATGTGATTGAGGGTACGGTGGCAATACGCTATCAGGATGAGGAGCATTTGATGGAGACAGGCGATAGCGTGTACTTCGATTCCTCAGCCCCACATGCGTATCGTGGCGTGGGCGCTGCTACGGCGAAGGCGATCGTGATCACAACACCGCCGCGAGTTTAGCCTGATTGTCATAATCGGGAGATGCAATCTCCCTGGCTGACTCCCGCACTGTTGCTGGCGAGCAACATATTTATGACCTTTGCCTGGTATGGGCATTTGAAATTTAAAGGGCAGCCGCTTTGGGTTGTGATTCTGGCGAGTTGGTGCATTGCCTTTTTTGAGTATTCGCTGATGGTGCCAGCCAATCGAATTGGATCCGCCACGATGTCGGGGTATCAATTGAAGATTCTCCAGGAAGCGATCACGCTGGTGGTGTTTGTCGGTTTTGCGTGGCTGTATCTGGGGGAGGGTTTGCGGTGGAATTATTTACTGGCGATGCTGATGGTGATGGGAGCGGTGGGGTTGGTATTTAAGACCTGATTTATCCGTTCACCGCCGAAAGCTTGCCGCTCATAAGGTTTAGTTGGACAGGATGTGTTGCAAGCTCTAACCTATATGGAATGTTGCGCTTATTTGTTGTTCTTGTGGGGCTTGCGTGCTCCGGGTTTGGCCAGAGCCAGAAGGCTACGGTTGAGGGGTTTGTGATGGATGGCCAGAGGCTCGGGGTGGCACAAGCTACGGTTGTGCTTGAGACTGGCCAGGGAGCGGCGGTTCGCAAGACTGTGAGTGATGCGGCTGGACGTTATCAATTTAGCGGTGTGGATGCGGGCAGTTACAAATTGCGCTTTTCGGCTTCGGGCTTTGAAACTTATACCGAAGGGCCGCTGACGCTGAGTGCGGGGCAGAAGCTGGCTCTCGATTCTTTGCTGAAGCCGGCAAACATGACCCAGAACGTAACGGTGGTAGCGGATAACGACCGTCTGGTGGCATCGAGGACGGAGATTCCTTTGCGTGAGTTGCCTGTGACAGTGCAGACGGTGGGGAGCGAATTGATCGCGCAACAAGGCGTCACGGATCTGGTGAAGGCGCTCTACAACATCCCGAATACGAATTCCTTTGTGCTCTACGGCATGTACGAATACTATGTGTTTCGAGGCTTCGGTTTTGACAATATCGTTGGGTCGTCGGTGTTGCTCGATGGATTGAGGCTTGAGGGGAACCGTCTGAATTCGCAACTCAATTCGATTCAGACGGTTGAAGTTTTGAAGGGGCCGGGCTCGATGTTGTACGGGACTGAAGCTACCGGCGGTACGGTGAATCTGGTGCGCAAGAAGCCGGTGTCGACTCCAAATTATGAGGGTGTGTTGAGGGGTGGAAAGTTTGGACGCGTGGGTGCGGAGTTTGGCGCGACCGGGCCGATCAAAGGTGACAAGTTGCTCTATCGTACCGATGTGGCGATTGACCGTGCCGATGGCTGGCGCGATGCGGGCTGGCGGCGATTCAACCTGACGCCCAGCGTCAACTGGCGCATCTCGAATCGCGATCAGTTGAACTTTACGGTTGGATATTCGCAGGATCGCTATGACGGGGATGCCGGGATTCCGTTGCTGCGTCCGGCGAATGAACCGAACCCATTCAAGTCTTCGATCTTCCCGGATGTTCCGTTGAAGACTCGCTACACGCCGAGTGCCGATTTTCAGAAGACTCGCGATATTCTGCCACAGGCTTTTTATACACACTCGTTCTCGGATACGGTGCGGTTTCGCAATGCGTTTACCTATCGTTTCTTTGACGATCAGTACCTGGTGACCGAGACGCTCACGGTGGATCCGGCAGTGAAGCCGTTTAAGGTGGATCGCGAGTTCTTTTACTTCTTCCACCATCGGCGGCCTCTGCAGAACCAGTCGGACGTTGTTGCGACGGTGAAGACCGGCAAGATTGAGCATCAATTGCTGGGTGGTTATGACTTTCTTCGCTATCAGAATCAGACCGAGCGCAGCTCTTCGGTGTTTCGTATTGCCTTGCCCTCGCTCGATCTGTTGAACCCGGTGGATACGTTCAAGACGCAGGTGAATAACTTTCCGCCGAGCCGGTTGGACTACTTCACCAACAACGTGAATTCGACCTATTTTCAGGACTTCATACGCTTGAATCCGAGGCTGACTGCGCTGGTGAGTGGCCGCTTTGATGGTTTTCGCCGGGTGGCTTTCCGGAATCCTGTGGTCAATGGCGTTGAGGGCAAGGGTGCCGTAACCAATATCGAACAGAACCCCTTTACGTACAGGGTTGCCATGAATGGCCAGGTTTTGCCAGTGATGGGTGTTTATGCCAGCTATGGCACGAGCTTCCGGGCACAAACGTCTCTATCCAATGACGGCAAGCAGTTGAGGCCTGAGACGGGCAGCCAGTTTGAAATTGGTCAGCGCTTTGACTTGCTGGGCGGCAAGATGTCGCTCAATACTGCGTTGTTCTGGATTGAGAAGGAAAATGTGACCGTGTCGCGGGCGAACGGGAACTTCGACCAGGCCGGGAAGGTGCGCTCGAAGGGTTTTGAGGCGGATCTGAAGGGACGGCTAAGCCGGAGGATGTCTATTCGGGCTGCATATGGGTTTACGCAGGCTCAGTTTAAGGACTTTGAGCTAGAGGATGGCGACGGAGTCGTGCGCAATCTGCGGGGGCGTGCTCCGGCCTTTGTGCCGCGCCATACCGTTAGCTTCTGGGGTGTATACGACCTGAGCTCGAGCTTGCAGGTGGCGATCGGGCAGCGATATATTGCGCGAGCGCCCGTGAACAACTTCAACTACTTCTTTATGGGCGGCTATACGCTGTGGGATGCAGCGGTCTTCTATCGCAAGAGCAAGTGGGAGTATTCGGTGAACCTGAATAATGCCCTGAACAAGGAGCGCTATCTGGTGGCCTCGATCAACGACTTCCTGGTTTATCCGGGCAAACCGTTTGACGCGACCGGGACGATTCGCTTCCGCTTCTAATGTTTGGGCGGGGAGTTGCCGATTCTTCGCCTGTGAAACTCATTTCTTGTTTGCTTGTCTTCGCACTGATGGCCGTTGTGGTGCCTGAGCCGCTGCAGGCCCGCAAGAAAAAAGAGGGCGTGGTGGCACGGCCTCCAAGCAAACCTCCGGTCTACAAGAAGTTTGATAATCGCAAGAAGAATTCGAATTTTAAAATGGGACCGAAGAACGGGTAGGAGTTGGGGTGCCCAACGGGACTTGAACCCGTGACATCCGGAATCACAATCCGGCGCTCTACCAACTGAGCTATGGGCACCGTGATGTTAGACATCGATAGGTACTTTTTAAGTTTACCAAAAAGGTACCCTCAACATCCATCAACCCTTCGCCATTCCTGCCTGTTTCCACAATTGATCCACTCGGGTCTTAATTTCCTGGTCCATTGTGATGACCGGGGGCCAGGGCCGGGTGAAGCCTTCACTCACCCATTTCTTTGTCCCGTCGATGCCCATTTTGGAGCCGAAGTTCGCCAGCCGGCTCGAGTGATCGAGCGAATCGATCGGGCCGAGTACGAATTCAATGTCGCGCTGCGGGTCGATGTTGTTTAGAACTTTCCAGGCTACTTCTGAGTGGTTGCGGACGTCGACGTCTTCGTCGACGACGACAATGCACTTGGTAAACATCGCCTGGCCCAGGCCCCAAATGGCGTGCATCACTTTGCGGGCGTGGCCCGGGTAGGCCTTGCGGATGCTGACCAGCATCAGATTGTGGAAGACGCCTTCGGCCGGCATCGACATTTCGCGGATCTCGGGGATCTGCATGCGCAGCAAGGGCAGGAAGATGCGCTCGATCGCTTTGCCCATCCAATAATCTTCCATCGGAGGAGGACCCACGATAGTGGCCGTGTAGATAGGCTTCTTGCGTCTGGTGATCGCAGTGAGGTGGAAGACCGGGTAATCGTCTTCGAGCGAATAGTAGCCCGTGTGATCGCCAAAAGGACCCTCTGTGCGGAGCTCGCCGAGTTCGACGTAGCCTTCGAGGATGATTTCAGCCTGGGCCGGGACTTCGAGGTCAACGGTTTCGCATTTCACCATCTCGACGGGTTTGTTGCGCAGGAAGCCAGCGATCATCATTTCATCGAGTTCGGGTGGGAGGGGCAGGATCGCTGAATAAAGCGTGGCCGGGTCTGCGCCAATGGCCACAGCGATGGGCATACGCTGCTGCTTGCCTTCTTTGAGGAGCTGGCGGTAATGATCGGCACCCTGTTTGTGGAGCTGCCAGTGCATGCCGGTAGTCCTGGAATCGTAAACCTGCATGCGGTACATGCCGCAATTGCGATTGCCGGTGGTGGGGTTCTTGCTGAAGACCAGCGGGAGCGTGATGTAGCGGCCGCCGTCCTGGGGCCAACAGTGGAGAATGGGGAATTCGTCGAGCGAGAAGTTGTCCTTTTGGATGACTTCTTTGCAGGGACCGCTGGAGACGTCTTTGGGGAAGAAGTTGCCCATCTCGGCGAGCTTGGGAAGCATCTTCAGTTTGCCCATCAAGCCGGTTGGCATTTTCATGCCGAGGTATTCGGTGATGCGGCCGGCGATTTCGTCGAGCGAATTGACGCCGAGGGCAATCTCCATACGGCGGTCGCTGGAGAAAAGATTGATGGCGAGTGGGATCGAGGACCCCTTGGGTTTCTCGAAGAGCAGGGCCGGGCCGCCGCTTTTTACGGCGCGGTCGGCGAACTCCGTGATCTCAAGATGAGGGTCGACTTCAAAGGGGATACGTTTTAGCTCGCCCGCTTTGTCGAGAGCGGAGAGGAACTCGGACAGATCCTGATAAGACATCTCCTCTTATTATGGAAGGGTGACGAAGAGAACAGCATTAATTACCGGCGCAAGTCGCGGAATTGGTTTGGCCTGCGCGAAGGCGCTGGCAGCAGCGGGGCACAAAGTGGTGCTTGCCGCTCGCAACCTGGACAAGCTTGAAGAGGCAGCGGCGGAGATCCGCTTGACGGGGGGAGAGGCTCTTGTGGTGACAATCGATCTGTCGTCGCCGGAGTCGATTCAGGAGGCCGTAAAGAAGGCGATCGCCGAGGCGGGGCCGATTCATATTCTGGTGAATAACGCCGGGGTGACCAAGGACGGACTTTCGATGCGCATGAAGCTCGATGACTTTACGAGCGTGATTCAGACGAATCTGACCGGGGCTTTTCTTTGTGCCCAAGGGGTAATGCCCGGGATGATGAAGGAACGCTGGGGCCGGATCATCAATATCGCGAGTGTGGTTGGAGAGATGGGCAATGCGGGCCAGGCGAATTATGTTTCGTCGAAGGCAGGTTTGATTGGGCTTACGAAGTCGCTTGCGCAGGAGTTGGCTTCTCGTAATATCACCGTCAATGCAGTGACGCCAGGGTTTATCGAGACCGATATGACTGCGGTGTTGAGTGATGAGGTGAAGGAGAAGATGCTGAATGTGATTCCGCTCAAGAGATTTGGCAAGCCGGAGGATATTGCGGCGGCCGTGGCGTTTTTGGCTGGGGAGAATTCGAGCTATATCACTGGGCATGTGCTGAAGGTGAATGGCGGGATGTATATGTAGGGAGAGCCGAGAGGAATTTTAACGAAATAGCATGGCACAATAAAGGTATGTTGGATTTTGCTACAACATCAGTTGTGCTCGGCTTGCTATTGACGG
>JBKJUN010000633.1:0-1699 GCA_046590555.1 Bryobacter sp.
GCGACGGCGAAGTAACCCGCCTCCACCTCGAAGGCGTCCCGCTCGGCCTGCTCGAAAACCGCGACTACGAAGACATCACACACGAAGTCAACACCGGAGACCGCATCGGCCTCTTCAGTGACGGTTTTGAAGATCAGACCAATGCAGAAGGTGACGTCTTTGGCCAGACCGAACTCGAACGCCACTTCCGCAAATTCCGCAAGGTCGCGCCCGCTTCCATCTTCAACAAGATGCTCGCCGAGCTCGATCTATTCCGCGCCGCCGTCCCCATCCACGACGACCAGAGCGCTCTCATTTTGAAAGTGAAATAAGGAATGAATTACGAATATCGCAAGCGGCGCCTCTGCGTCGAAGGCGTAGAACTTTCCAGGATCGCCGACCAGTGCGGCACCCCAACCTACGTCTATAGCGCAGGCATGATTCGCGAGAGGTACCACGCTTATGCCAACGCCTTCTCCGGCATGCCCAGCCGCGTCTGCTACGCCGTCAAGGCCAACTCCAACCTCGCCGTCCTCTCGGTCCTCGCCAAAGAAGGCGCAGGCTTCGACATCGTCAGTGGTGGTGAACTCTTCCGCGTCCTCCGCGCCGGCGGCAAAGCTTCAAACGTAGTCTTCAGCGGAGTCGGCAAGACCGCCGATGAGATCCGCTACGCCATCGAGCAAGGCGTCCACAGCTTCAATTGTGAAAGCTATGCCGAGATCGAAGTCCTCAACCGCGTCGCTGGCGAAGCCGGCAAAACCGCCAGCGTCGCTCTGCGCGTAAACCCCGACGTCAACCCCGTCACCCACGAATACATCTCAACCGGACTCAAGGAAAACAAGTTCGGCATCGACATGAGCGTCATCGAGCAGGCCTATGCTCACGCCGCCAGCCAACCCCATCTCAAGGTCACCGGCGTCTCCTGCCACATCGGCTCCCAGATGCTCGATTCCGCCCCCATGGTTGAGGCTGTAGAGCGGCTCCTCGCTCTTGTCATGCGACTCAAGGCCAGCGGCCTCCCCATCGATCACATCGATCTCGGCGGTGGCCTCGGCGTGAAGTATCAGGCCAATGAAGACACCCCCTCGATCCCCGATGCTGTAGCCAGCATGCGTAGGGTAATCGAATCATCAGGCCTCATCGCAATGATCGAACCCGGCCGCTCAATCGTCGCCGAAGCCGGCGTCCTCCTCACCAAAGTCCTCTATCGCAAGAACAACGGCGGCAAAGAATTCGCAATCATCGACGCTGCGATGAACGACCTCCTCCGCCCCTCTCTTTACAAAGCCTTCCACGACGTTGTGCCAGTCGTGGAAAGCGACAAACCCACGATGGAAGTTGACCTGGTAGGCCCAGTCTGCGAGAGTGGCGACTGGATCGCCAAAAAGCGAACGCTCCCCACCCTTGAAAGCGGCGATCTCCTGGCCGTTAAAACAGCCGGAGCATACGGCTTCGGCATGGCCTCCAACTACAATTCCAGAGGCCGTGCCGCTGAAGTCTTAGTCGATGGCGACACCTTCAAAGTCGTAAGAGAACGCGAATCCTGGGAAGACCTGGTCCGCGGTGAATCCGCCTAAGCCACCTTCACGTCGGTAGCCGCAAAATCGTTGCCCTTAAACAGAAGCGGAAGATCCTTCTTCTTCGCCAGCGCGTAGGCAAAACAATCCCCCATGTTCAAACGCGCCGGCCGACCTCTATAGCGCTTGAAGGCCTCAAAAGC
>JBKJUN010000888.1:0-6436 GCA_046590555.1 Bryobacter sp.
AAATGGCGCACCATCTGCCCGGCATTCATCTTTCCCCACAACGCCTTGGACTCTGGCCGGAGTTGGCCAAGTCTTGCGATCAACTTGTCGGTTTCTTGCGGCGTCAAAATCTTCATGTCAACCACGCGTAATCGTTAGGTAATTTAGAACTCAAAGTGCAGGAAAAGCTGCAACTGACGCGCCGGGCTGAACTCAATCGATTCCCTGTAGTTATTCAGTTTTTGCCCTTGTGCGGAATAGTAACCAAGCACCCGGATTGGGTTTGAGCGGTTGGTCAGGTTATAGCCTTCAACGCCCATTTGCAGGCGCAAGTGCTTCTCTTCCCAATGCATCTCCTTGAAGACTCTCGCGTCGAGCGAAACATTGGCTGGGGTAAAGAATGGGTTTCGTCCCAAACCATTCGCTCTGGCTGTCAGCGGAAAAGCCCCAGTGCGAAATGTATCTGAAGTCTCAAGCGCCGGCATCGGTCGCCCAGACCCGAAAGTGAAACTAGGCACGATGTGGATGTGCGACAACTTCTCGCTCATCTTCTCCAGCGCTTCAATCTCAAACAGCGCCGTCGCTGTGACACGATGCGCCTGATGTTGCCGGCTCAGCGCCCACTCCGCGCGTAAATTCAAGGGGTTCTGCGGCTGTTCGTCGAAGTCTGATCCATCGTCGTGGGTGCGTCCACCCGTGTAGGAGAGCAGATAACCAAATTCGCTTGTCATCTTGCGACTCAACGTCACGGTCATACCGTCATAAGTGGAACTGGCATTTTGTTCAAGCAGGAATTGTGCTGGCAGTGTCCCCAGATAGTTGCGAATCCTCGGCAAGTGCAAACCACGCACATGGCTGTATTCAAAAGCGAGCGTCGTATCGGAATTGAGCTGCCGCTCCATCCCGGCCGTAACCTTGGCCCCATAGGTGCCCGGCAACTTCGCGGAGGCACGATAGCTCGACCGGAAATTTAAGTTCAAACCCGGATACTCAAATTGCTCATACGCTCGCACGCCATCCTTCTGGATCGCCTCATTCAGAAAACTCAGCGGATAACGGTCGAAGAATAGCCCCGTCCCAAGGCGAAAGACCATCTTTGAATCCCCATTCGGATGCCATGCCAGCCCCAGGCGCGGAGCAATGTTTTTAGCTGAGGCAGGCAATCCAGCCGGCATGAATTGATAGTCGTAACGCAGGCCTGCCTCAATCGTGAGGCCTCTTCGAGCTTGCCAGCGGTCATTAATCCAGAAGCCCAGAGGCGTTGTGCTGTAAGCCGTCTGCGGATTGCCCATTGCGCGCACCATGAAGTCCGGCTGCTTCGCCAGATACGCAGCAAATGTCGGATAAACCGCAATGCCACCAAAACGATTCGCCAGACGCCCATCAAAGTTTACCCGGTGCACACTTGCACCAACTGAAACAGTATTGCGGCCCACGATCCATGTAAGCCCATTGACAGCTTCAAAGTGGCCTTCACTACGCTGCTGGTCCATCCGCCAACCCTGACCAAAGCTCAGCACTCCAGGGATTTCCACAAACGGATCCCGCGAGTTCGGTGTCAGTTTCATTGCCCGCCGCCCATACTGAAATGTGAAATTGTTCAAAAGTGTTGCCCGGAACGCACTCGACAAAGTGGCGACAAAACCATGGTCTCCGATACGCGAAGACCCACGCGAAGAATAGTCCGAATGGTTCTCGATCCCCTGCACTCCCTGATTTACTCGACCGAGCGAATAAGCATAGCGTAAGGATCCGCTGTGCACGTTATTGAAGATGTGCTGCACCTTGGCTGAGTACTGATAGTTCCGTTCACCAGCTCGAAATGAAAAGGGATTCCGAAATCCGGTAAAGCCCTCTGACCATTCATCGCAATCTTCACGGTACATCTCGACGGCTGCAGCAAAGAATGTCTTGTCACGCTTTAAAGGGCCACTGCCCGAAGCCCCCGGCTGCCAGCGTCTCAACCTCGGCCGGCTGCTGATGGCAAACTCCGGATTGCGAGCATTCAGCGCCTCATTCTGAAACAGAAACTCAGCATGCCCATGCATCCTATTCGATCCTGACCGCGTAACGATATTGACCACTCCACCTGCTGCCCCACCCAGTTCAGCCGAGACAGTGGTTCCGGCTATTCGCAGCTCTTGCACCATCTCTAGCGGCACCGAGACCCGAATCGCCCCGGTCGTCTCATCTCGATTGTCCGACCCATCAATTGAGACAGAATTGTTCCGGGATCGAATCCCGTTCGACACAAAACCAGAATCATTGTTTGCATTCCAACTTGCCGCCGGGCTGCGTCCTGTGGATTGCCCCTGCGCTGGGGCCATCCCAGGGGCGGTCAGCACGAAGTTCACATAATTCCGCCCCTGTGCCGAGGAATGTTCCATGCGCTCATAACCAAAGGCCACAGCCGAAGTGGTCGCGCTCACGTCCAGCACTGGTGCCTCGTCTACCACTTCGAGCTTTTCCGACACACTCGACAAGCGCAACTCCACTTTTTGAAAGAGCGACTGCCCCGCACCCACCAACAACTCAGAATATGCTTTGCCCGCAAAGCCAGCCGCCTCCACCTTTACCGAATAAGGCCCCGCGTTCAGATTGGCAAGCAAAAACTCGCCCCTCTCATTGGTTGCTGTTTCACGCCCCTGATTCGTATCCACACTCGTCGCCCGGATCTTCGCTCCCTGCACCGGAGCCCCCTGCGGATCGCTCACGATTCCACTAATCGCACCGCTCCGGCTCGAAACCTGACCCCAAAGCAGTAGCTGCAATTGAAGTATCAATATCACTTGAACAACTGATGAAGTGTACCGCACGAATGAAGCTTAGCTCACCAGAGTTGCTTCGGGCAAGCTATACTTGGTGGCTTAGCCACCATGAGCGACACTTCGAATCTCACCCACCTCGATCTCTCGAAGATGATTGACCACTCCTTGCTAAATCCAACCCTCACCGAAGAGGCACTGGAGCGCGGCATCCAACTGGCTCTTGCCTTTGACGCAGGCAGCGTCTGCATCATGCCTTTTGCCCTCAAGCGTTGCGCTTCGCTTCTCAAAGGCTCCACCGTAAAGGCGAGCACCACCATTGGCTTCCCACACGGTGGCGTCACGACGGACACAAAACAGGCTGAGACGGTCCAGGCCCTGCGCGATGGCGGTCAGGAGCTTGATATGGTCGTCAACATCTCGAAGGTGTTGTCTGGGGATTGGGGCTATGTTGAAGCAGATATCCGTGTAGTTGTGACGATCGCCCACGAAGCAGGCCAGAAGGTAAAAGTGATCTTCGAGAACTGCTATCTCAACAACGAACAGAAGATCCGGCTCTGCCAGATTTGCTCTGATCTCGGCGCAGACTGGGTCAAAACATCCACTGGCTACGGCACTTCCGGTTCCAGTGATGAAGACTTGAAGCTGATGCGGCAGCACACCGCACCTCATATTCAAGTTAAGGCTGCGGGCGGTATCCGCGACCTCGATGCACTACTCCGGGTAAGGGCAATTGGCGTCACCCGCGTCGGAGCAACAGCCACCGCCATCATCATGGATGAGTTCCGTCGCCGTGAAGGCTTGGATCCCATCATCTTTAACGCCAACACAATCCCAGTCGGCTACTAAACCGGCGCACAAAGAGTCGAGTCTTTATGCGTTGCCGTCTCAGCTGCACGCGCACTCACGCTTCTCGCAAGTTTCTGAAACAAAATCTGCGGTGGCTGTAGTTCAGTCATAATCTTCTCAATGAGATACGCGTCGCTCAGTTCATCAGTCAGATCGCTTCAGAAAAATAAATTTAGCTCACTCAACTTTCCCGAAGGCTGTTCCGTCTTCAATTGCGGAGTCAGAATTTGATTTTCCGGGAAGTAGAGGATCGCGATCTCGTCATCAAGGCGGCGAAAGGGAATGTTGACTCATTCAACCTTCTCGTATCACGCCACGAGAAACGTGTCTTCAATTACTTGCTGAGACTCGTGGGAAATCGCGAAGACGCCCTGGATTTAACACAGGACGTTTTCCTGAAGGCCTACCAGAATCTGACCAAGCTGAGCGATGTGGGACGGTTTTCTCCTTGGTTGTTCCGCATCGCTCATAACGAGGCTTATTCTTTGCTCCGCCGCCATCGTCCAGATACGGCGGAGCTCATTTACGACCCGCCAACGGCCGGCGCCAAAGAAGGAATGTTTCCGATCGAGATGAATATCGCAGTCGAAAGAGCTCTTGGACATCTCACCCCCGATCAGCGCGAGGCCGTCGTCCTCAAGATCTATCAGGGATTCAAATTCGAAGAAATGGCGGAGATTCTCAATCTACCGCTCTCAACCATCAAGTCGCGCCTCTACTCGGCGCTCGACGTACTCAAAGGCGCCTTGGCGCCAGTAAAGGGATAACGCAACATGGACCATTCCCAAATTGATCTCAACGCATACGCACTCGGTGAAGGCACTCCTGCTGAACGTGCCGCCGCTGCCGCGCATCTCGCGCAATCTCCCGAAGCGGCTCTCGATTTTGAACGCCTGCAACTGACGCTCACCGCCCTTCAGGGCTTGCGTGACGAAGAAGTCCCTCGTCGCATCGCCTTTGTCTCAGACCCTGTTTTTGAACCCTCCCTCTGGCAGCGCTTCTGGGCTTCCGGTCCACGCCTTGCCTTTGGGGGCGCCGCCATGCTCGCCTGCGCCATCACGGCACACGGCTTCCTGATGCGCCCGGTGGCGCAACCGGTTGTCACCGCAATAGCCCAGATCTCGCAAGCCGATGTCGATGCAGCCGTTCAAAAGGCAGTCCAGGCCATTGAAGTCCGGACCGAAAACCGCGTCCGGCAGGAAGTATCCCTGGCTGTGAACAAGACCGAAAAGCGCTTCACCCAGGAGATCCAGATGATGGCGGCCTCCTTCCAGGAGAACGACACATTGCTCCGCAAGCAAATGAACCGCATGTACGTAACCAATGCCGGCCTGAGCGTCGGTTTCCCCAAGGAATAGTTATGAAGTACTTTCTAGCTCCCTTTCTCGCTGCCTCGTTTCTCATCGCCGCAGTCGCCGAGCCCTTGCTCAATCGCACGATGCTCATCCCGGTGGAGAAGCGAATCGACCAACGTCTCGAAACTCTCTTCGATGAACCCTTTCTTCTGCTAGGCCTGACCCGTGGCCTCTACCTTGATAAGTTCGGCGCTGTCTTCAGTGCAGAGCTCCAACTGGTCTCCACACCTGGCTTGGGAACCTTCGGTTTCACCGCGCCAACCAAAGAGATGCTCGTTGCCACTCGCAAAAAGAAGCTCGAACGCTTACCCCTGCTCAAGGACGCCATGCGCGCCCAACTCGCCTCGGCCGCCATCGCCCTCGAAAAGCTCCCTGCTGAAGAAAAAGTAGTTATCGGAATCTCGATCTTCCGCCGTTCATGGGAAGATTCAACAGGTCTCCCGGCTCAGATCGTGATGCAGGCAACTCGCAAGGACCTGCTCACCGCTCGCACAGCACCCGCCATCGAGGCCGCCATCCGAACCCAAGAATTTTAGTCTAATTATGCACGCCCCTGCCAAGCTCGGCGAACGCCTAGTCGCTCGCAATCTCATCTCCCCTGCCGAACTCGAACAAGCTCTTGAGTTGCAGAAGGAGCGCAACGACAAGCTTGGCAAAATCCTGGTCGATCTGGGCTTCATCGCCCAACGTGAAGTGATGGCAGAGCTCAGTAATCAACTAGGGCTGCAACTGGTCGTGATTGATGCCCCGCCTGCTACGGGGCCAGAGCTAGACGGCCTCTCACCGCGATTCCTCCGGCAATCGAAAATCTATCCGCTGTCCTTTGACGGCACAGAGCTCACCCTCGCCATGGCCGATCCTCTCGACTTCGAGGTGCTGTCCTCGGTCGCTAGCAGCACTGGCCTAAAGGTAGTTCCTGTCCTCGCCAACGAATCCGAAATTGTCGATGCCATCGAGCGTCATTACAGTGAAGGCCGTCGAGCAGAAAATACTGACGACTTTGGCAACACCGACGCTGCAGAAGACCTTGAACACCTTCGCGACATGGCGTCGGAAGCTCCAGTCATCCGCCTCGTCAACACCATGATCGCGGTTGCTGTCGAATCCAGAGCGAGCGACATCCACATTGAACCGTTTGAGAAAGACTTCCGCATCCGCTACCGCATCGACGGTGTCCTGATCAATCAAGAATCGCCACCCAAAGAGATGAAGGCTGCCATCATCTCGCGTCTTAAGCTGATGGCCAAGCTCAATATCGCCGAACGCCGTCTCCCGCAAGACGGACGTATCAAGATCAAGACTCTCGGCCGCGAGGTCGATCTTCGTGTCTCCACCTTGCCCACGCTTTACGGCGAAAGCGTCGTCATGCGTATCCTTGATCGCTCGGCCACGGGCTTCTACGACCTGCGCAGCCTTGGCTTCGACGACCAGATGCTCAACCTCATGGAGCGTTTCACCGAGATGCCCCACGGCATTTTTCTTGTCACC
>JBKJUN010000649.1:0-2106 GCA_046590555.1 Bryobacter sp.
GCAGCGACTTGCCAAGTTCTCCCCACCCACCAGTGCCAAGCCCCAACCCCTGGTCACCGACTTTGATTTCGACTTCGCGACTTACACATACAAAAGAAAGGCCAAGCCATGATTTTCCCCCTTCTACTTCTTCTCGCTGCCGACCCCAAACAGGCGCTTACCTTCCGCGCCACCTTCGATAAAGGCCCAGACGCCGACTTCGCCAAAGGCGACAAGTCGATTTATTTTGCCCCCAGCTACAAGGATCAGGCCAGCGCCGTCAAAGGCCTCGGACAGGCTCCAGTAGCGCTCGAAAACGGCGCTCTGCGTTTCAAATCCAAGCACACGACTGCACTATTCTTTAAGATCCAGGACAACGTAAACCCCACTACTGGCACGATCTCTTTCAAGCTCAAGCTCGATCCCGCACTGGACCTGCCGCCAGACTACGTCGACCCCATTCAATTCACAGATAAGGCTTACAACGATTCAGCCATTTGGGTCGACTTCACCAAAGACGAAAAGCCTCGTCTCTTCCGCCTCGGCGTCTTCGGCGAACTCAAGGCATGGAACCCAACCAATCTTCCACCCGACAAGAACCCCAAATTCAACGAGCGTCTCGTGGTAGTCAAGAACCCACCCTTCACCCGCGAACAGTGGACCCACATCGTAATCACCTACGCCACCGGCACTGCAAGCCTTTACATCAACGGCAAGCTTCAGGGCAACAGCGCTCCTATTACGGAGCCGTTCACATGGGATCTGGCGAAGGCCACAATCAGACTCGGCGTCAACTACGCTGGCCTGATGGATGACATCTCCATCTATAACCGCGTGCTGACGCCGAAAGAAATCTCGGAACTTAAGTAGTTACTTGAAGTAGTTAAGAGTGCCGGGCGCAGACCTCGCGAAGCTTCTTGAACAGCGCTGGTGTTGCCTCAAGCGCCGATTCCTTTTCTTCGTATTCCAGCGCGAGATAGCCGCGATATTTATTGGCTACCAGCATCTTGGCGACGCGATCCCAATCAGAAGTTGCCGGGCCATTCTCATCCTTCACCATCGCTTTCACCTGAACGTTCACGGCGTGAGGGGCAATCATCTCGATCTGCTCATAGGTTTTGGTCTTGAAGTTCGCCGTGTCGAGGTTGATCCCAACCCAGGGGCTGTTCACCTTCTTCACGATCTTCACGATGGTCTCGGCTCGGTCGGTCACGCCGCCGTGATTCTCAAGGCCAAGGATGATGCCATGTTGCCCTGCGTATTCCCCAGCCGGCCCAAGCATGTCAGCCACCCAACCAGCCGCTTCATTTTCCGTGCTCGTCTTCGGAATCGCTCCGCCAAATACGCGAATGTGCCCGGCACCAAGCTTGGCAGCCACATCAACCCACTTCTTGAGATCGGTCAACGACTGATCGCGTGTCGGCCCCACAGGCTTGGTCAACTCGGTACGTACAGAGATCGAATAGATTTCGATGCCAGCCTTGTACGCCGTCCGCTTCAGCGGCAGCAGGAAACTGTCTTCCGTATTCGGAAACCAATAAACAGTCATATCCACACCGTCGAGATCGTTCTCGGCTGCAATGCGGATCATGTCTTCGTACTTAAGTGTGCCCTTCTGTAAATCGTTACGGAACGAATAGGCGCACAGCGCCGGCCGTAGCTTGGGCTTCAATGCCGCACCAAAGGCCAGCGGTGCGGCTGTCAATGCCATCAATGTAGATCTTCTTGTCATCACTCTAAAATACAAGAAGCCCCGCACGAATGCGGGGCTTCCTGATTTTGCTTGCCTTAGTTTAGAAGACGATCTTCAAACCCAACTGAACTTCGCGAGGTCCGTTTGGTGCAGCCTGTGCACCTGTAACCTTGCCAAAGTTAGGGCTGGTGATGTCGCCATTCGGGTTGTTGAACTTCGGTGAGTTGGTTGTATTAAACGTCTCAAGGCGAAGCTCGGCGGTGAAGCGTTCCGTCATCTTGATGCGACGGAAGAGCGAAGCGTCGATGTTGAACAGGCCAGGACCGGTAAATGCGTTGCGACCGATGTTGCCGAAGGTCCCAGCAGCAGGTTGTGCAAATGCACTCTTTTCGAACCATTGTGCGCCTGGGCCCACTTCTTTGGTTGAAGTGAAA
>JBKJUN010000936.1:0-3193 GCA_046590555.1 Bryobacter sp.
ACTCCAATGCCTTCGCATAATAAGGCAAAGCCTTCGCCGCCTCCCCACTAGCATGAAGCGCCTGCGCCATCTGCACATAATAAGCCGGATGCTTCGGCTGCTCCTTCTGCAGGGCCGCCTCCAGCCGCACAACCCCAGCCTTTAAATTACTTTGATGCATCACTTGCGCCAGAGCCGGATACAACTCCCCATCTTCTTCACGCGGATAATACCGAACCACCTCACCTTGATAAGACCCGCCCCCCATCACCTCATGCCGCTCCTCGCGTGCCGCCATCAAATCCTTCCCAACAACCGGCTTCTGAATCTTGTGATCGGTCACTGCGACATGCACCACATCCTCAGTCCGCCGCTTCGGCATATGGCAACTCGCACACTCCGCCTTGGCCGCATGCTTGGCCGACCCAACCACCGTCGAATGACAGGAACTACAAGCCGCATCCACAGCCGCAACAGTTGTCTTCTTATGCGGATCATGACAAGTAGTACAAGTCAGCTTCTCATCGCTCAACCGAAAACAATTCGACTGCCGCAACCGGTAAGCCGACCCGGCAATCTCAAACTTCTCCTCATGTCCGGTCCCCTTAACGTGATCAAAATGAGCAATAAAATCCCCCAGCGCCTCCCGCGGGTCATAGCTAAAAATCCCCCGCTCAAACTTCACGATCGAATTCGGTAGCGAGTAGCTCGTCGTCTCCAGGTGGCACTGCATACACACCTCCATCTTCCGTTCTGCCGACACCTTCTTCGGATTAAAGATCTTCCCCCGGCCCATCGAAGCAGCATGTTCCCGCCCCGGCCCATGGCATCTCTGGCAATCGATCCCTTCCGGCAGCTCCCCACCAAACACCGGGTCATCCAACAGAGAAGTCCCCGCCTGCTTCGGATACCCGTTATGGCAGAACGCACACTGATACCCTATCGCCCGCCGCATATCCATATGATCCGCGCGATCATAACCAGGGCTCATGGCAACGATGCCACCCTTCTCCGGATACCAATTGACAGGCATCTCAATCAACCTCCCCTGCTCGCTGCGATGAATAAAGCTCCGGGCATGATTCCCGCTCCCCAACACATACTGAATCTCTTTCTCAAGAACATTCCCCCCACTCACCTCATCCCGCCGCAAAAACACCTTGCCGTCCCTCTTCAAGAACTCATACTTCCGCCCGCTCTTGTCATGAACAAAAGCTCCACCCGGCACTTCATCTTCCTGGATCTTATGAAAAGCCCGAGCCATCCCCGTCTCGCGATAAGTATTGGCAATCTGCGCATGGCAAGACTCGCAAGCCCGCGAATCGATATACCCGCTAGCCTTCTCCGCCACCGGGTCCGTCTTCCCACATCCCACCATCAGCAGGGCCAACAAAACCAACAAATAAGGCATACCCCGAAAGGTTATCCTGAAATCGATGAGAGATCAGGTGATTGAACTCTACAAGCAGGGTATCGACTCCATCTTGATCCGCAAAAGCTACCAACCCGCGCTCACCGAACGCTTCGATCACAAAATTTCGCGAGTATTCAAACTAAAGGCTCGACACTTCTTCCTCCTGAGCGTCTTAAAATCTCTCAGGGGTATCTATGCTTTTAAATATGAAGTCTTAAGGTCGACATAATTTTGTTAAAATCGTCTTCAGAGATCACAAAGTAATGCTCTATCGTATCGAAATAGAAAATTTTGCGTCAATCAGGGACACTCAAGTACTGGACCTTCGCATCGGTGCAAAGGTGGCAAAGGATCGAGCTCGTCATGCCGAAGTCTTTCCTGGCGCAGGGTTTTTTGTGCCAAAGGTTATTGCAATTTTTGGAGCGAACGCATCTGGCAAGACGAATGTTTTGAATGCGCTGCATTTTCTCATTGGTATGGCAGTACGACAGCCCTCTGCAATTCCCTCATGCTTCCCTTTTAATTCGACTGAGACACTCAAGAGGCCGACCCGAATTGCAATCGAGTTCGGGAGCAAGTTAAACTTGCTTGAGGAAGATTCGGATGAGTTTGGCGTGTGCAGGTACGAGTTAACTTTGAATGGACTGGATGCGGGGGGGCTTACCATTCAAGGTGAATCGCTGAAAATGCGCCATCAGGCGCAGGGCAAATGGCAGCGATTGTTTGACCGCGATGCGGATAGAAACGTCGTGGGTTCAAAAGGATTTCCAACACAAGGGTACTCCCATCTGGTAAAAACCCTTCGGCCGAATGCCACCGTCATCTCATCTTTTGCATACTTCGAGCATCCCTCGGCCAAGCGTTTTGCAGAAGCCGCCGAACGTGCGATTCTACTCACTACTGTACTTGGTGCCAACGACGATCAATCCGTTCATAAGCTGCTATCAGGTCAACCTGAGTTGTTGGAGAAGCTCAACAACCATTTGGCGCGCATTGACTTTGGGCTGCAAGGAATGCGCTTCGTTCCGGATTCGGATGGCCCGAAGGCATTGTTCAGACATTTTGGTATGCCAGAAGAAATGAGTCTGGTATTGCAAAGTAATGGCACTCGCGCCTTCATTCGATTGTTCCCTCTGATCCAGGCAGCACTACAGCGAGGCAGCCTCTGCTTGATTGATGAACTGGATGCGACAATCCATCCTTTGTTACTGCCAGAGATTCTGCGCTGGTTTTACGACTACGAAAACTCTAATCTGCTTAACAGCCAGCTATGGTTCACAAGCCATTCACCAACATTACTCGAAGGCCTCAAGAAAGAGGAAGTGGTCATGTGCGAGAAAGACAATGAGGGGCGAACGCGAGTCTATAGCTTGATGGACGTAAAAGTAAGAAGAGATGACAATCTATACCGAAAGTATCTCGATGGGGCCTTTGGTGGGGTACCGCTCTTGGGATGAGATCGCAACGGCCCTACATTGAGCAACGAAAGGCAATCTTCGTAGGTTGCGAAGGAGAATCGGAATACGGTTATGCCGCGCTGTTGCAGCGCTTCGCCTTGGAGTCCAACCTTTCAATACATCTCAGAATCGAGACATTAGCCCCAGGAGCAGGCGATCCATACGCAAGATTGCTTAAAGCAGAAAAATCGATCGAGCAGCTACGGAAAAAGGGGAGCCGACTGCACGACAGATTTGTAGTGATGGATTCGGACCAAGTTGACAGGGATCCGGTTGGAGCCGAAAAAGCCAGTAAATTCGCTGAAAGCAAGAACATCGTAATCATATGGCAAGCTCTTTGTTT
>JBKJUN010000957.1:0-1171 GCA_046590555.1 Bryobacter sp.
ATAAAAGTCATAACTGGCGCTACCAGTCGGGCAATACACCATGCCCTCGGCTTCACTAGTCGCGCACTGCCCCCAAACATTCACCCCAGTCCTACCGGCCCGAGATCCCGCTGCCCACGTATCCGCCCCGGCCTCCCCATCACGAGGAACCGTATGAAAGGTCCAAGCCAGCTTCCCATCACTCTGCCGCCAAGCACGAATCATCGGCTCCGGCCCCTGCGGAGTCCCCTCAGGCAACTCCCCACCAGTAATCACCAGATCTCCGAAAATCGTCGGAGGCATATTCTGCGACAAATGCCCCGCCCTCAACCCCGCGCGCAAATCCGTCTCCCACAGCTTCTCCCCATTACGAGCGAGCAAACAGATCAACTTCCCGTCAGGGCTCCCAAAAAACAACCTCCCCTTTGAATATGCGGCCCCCCAACTCCGCCGCGGCGCACCCTCCCGCCCCGTCTTCCAGATTTCCTTCCCACTCACCGGGTCTAGAGCAACAGCAGAACCCTTCGGCGTAATCACAAACAACTTACCCTCAGCCAAAACTGGAGTCGCGTTAAAGCTAAGCCGGTCCGTCGTCCGCACCGCCGGGTTCTCCCCGTGGCTATAGCGCCAGGCAACCTCCAGCGTCTTCACATTCTTGGGCGTGATCTGCTGAGCCAGCAGCGTAATCGCTAGCGCGGTGACAAAGTCGGCCATTCTATTTGTATTCCTCTCGATCGAAGTCGCGCCTGAAACGCGCTCCGCATTTGAGCGTCCCGGCGAATCTTTCGCGGCGGTTCACCAGTGCGTAAGGCTTCCGCAGCCAACGCCCCAGCACTTTCCCCAATATTCCACTCCACCGGGTGCAACCGGTAACATCCGTTCGTAATATGAGTTACACCCAAATTCTTACAACCAGCCAGCAGATTCTCCAGACGCTTTGGAATCAGCGCCCCCATCGGAATTTGAAACGGCTGCGAGCTCACATCAATGTAGTTATCCCCGCCACTCGAGGGATGCAAATCAATCCGGTAACTCCCAATGCCAACACTATCAACAAACTTCTCGGCACCAGACACTTCCCTGCCCTTGGTAGCCACCAACTGCTCAGTCACCGTAAACTCGGCCTGAATCCGGCGGCTTTCCCGAATATACGGATACATCGCGAGCCCATCCTCAGTTCCTGCCTGATCAT
>JBKJUN010001000.1:0-7357 GCA_046590555.1 Bryobacter sp.
AGACCATGTCCACAAGGCCTTCAGAAACTGAGATACCTTGCTCGACCGGGATGATGTCGCCTTTGGCTTCGGAATCACGATTGTTCTGGAAGACTCTAACCAAAGCCGGGATATTGACGGCTTCGCTCGATTGGACCAGGAAGTTGGTTGGTGCCGTGCTTCCCAAGCTTTGGTTGGTGCTGTTGTAGCCGAAGTTGATCAGCGGGCCATCAGCGGTATTGGTGTTTTCAACGGTTGGTGAAGCGTTGACGACGCCGGTGTTGGCGGCAGGTTGGCCGATTTGACCGATAGGGAAACCAATCGGGAGGCCGATTGCGCCTCCAAAGCCTCCGCCGGGGATAATCACGATTCCTCCGCCTGGCGCTCCTCCGCCTGGGCCGCCTGGGCCTCCGACACCTGCGGTGCCAGTGACATTGGTCAGGATCTGAGCGCTTGCCGTTAGCCGGCCTGTTCCTTCATTGCGTACGGCGATGGAAACGCGGCGTTGTGAGGCTGTGACGCCGCATTGGTCGTTGGCGAGTATAAGTGCTGTGCGCTCTGGCGAGGCGAGGGGGCTGCGGTTTAGCTGACCGATCGGAATGGTTACGAAGCCAGACTCAGAGATGGCGAAGATATTGGCTCCGTCTGGTGAGATCACCATCTTGCCTGAAAGGTTCTCGGGCATTTGGATACCCATCTTGATCAGAAGGTTGTCTGCATCGGAGATCTGCAGTTGTCCGACATTAGCTCTAGCGGGCGGGTTCTGAGTTGGTGCGATGTTGAAGGCTGAGTATAAAGTCTTGCCATCGGGAGAGAAGACGCTGCCGCCCTGATTTTGCTGCACGTTAAAGTTGGTGGCTGCGGCGATCGGGTAGGGCGCATTGGCCAGGTTCTGCTGGCCGAGTACAGCCAGTGTGTCGGAGTCGAAGAGATTGAGGCCGGCCATAAATTTTGTGCCGCTAGGGGCTACCGACAGCACGCTTGAGATGTTGTTGACTGTCCTTGAACGGAGCATGGTGGCGGAGGAAACCTCGTAAACGAAGACCGCGCGGCTATTGCCGTTGGGAATGTTGACGCCAAGGATGTAGCGACCATCGTTTGATGTAGAGAGAAAGCTGCGGTTGGCCTGGATCAACTGCCCCGTGTTGGTGGCGCCTGGCGAAGCAGGGGTTGGCGGGACCAGGGTAAGCGCTGTGAGGCTGCGGGCATCGGTGATCGCGGGGTCATAGAGGAGGAGGGTGTTCTGAGAATTGTTGATGCCAGTGCCGATGGTCGTGATCAAGACCCGGCCGTCGCCACCGACGGCGATGCCTTCCGGGCGCGAGGGCAGACTGATGCGGTTGATCACCGTCAGCTGCTCAAGGTCGATCACATTTATTGTGGCGGAATTGTGGCAAGCGACATACAGTGACTTGCCGTCACCGCTCATGGCCGCTGAGAGTGGAAGCGAGTCAGTGCGGATGGGAGTCAGGAAGCGGCGCTGCGGGATCGAGTAGACCTCGATCTTGTCCGGCACGCCAACCAGGTAAAGGCGCTGACGGGCACTGTCGAGAACAATGTCGACTACTCCGCCAGTAAGCGGAGTGACAGTGCCGAAGGTGGCACCAAACGAACATAGTACTGTGGCGAAGAAAATGAGAATGCGAAGCATGAGCTAACTCTTAGAACACTCAACAGTATCTCAAGTTGCGATGAAGTCGTTCTAATCAATTTGAGGCGAGGGTCATGAGGCCTCCGGTGGCGGCCAGGAGGGAGATTCTCGCGCGATCGAACATGTACTGGGCGTCCCAGTAGGAGAGCCACTTTTCGGCTTCAATGAAGCGGGATTCTTCGACTTGGCGGCGAGTGGCTTTGCCTTCTTCCATTTGGGCGAGATGGATGGCGATCTGATCGCGGGCCAGGTCGAGGTCGAGCTTTGCGAGTTCGCGATTTTCTTTATGAAGTTGGAGATCTTCGTATAGTTTGCGTGTATCCATCTCGATCCGGTTGCGGGTATTTGAAACGCGGAGGCGGAGTCGGCTGACTTCGTTTTGGGCCTGGACTGCCAAGGCTGCGGTGGCCGGGCCCGGAACGATGGGGAACTTGAAGCTCACTCCAAGCTGCGCATTGTTGGTCTGAAAGCGGTTGAAATACTGATCGAGGTTGTTGAAGCGGCTGAAGAGAGCGTATTGGGCGATGAGGTCAACTTGTGGCAGCCAGGCCGAACGGTTGGCCTGGACTTCGAGGGTCTTCGATTGGAGATCGCTCTGGAGCTTTTTGAGTTCCCGGCTGTTGTCCAGCGCTTCGCGAATTACTGCGTCAGAGCTTGTCGCTTGAGGTACTTCAAGCGAGCTTTCGGAAATCGTTTCGACCCGGTCTTCCGATTCGAAGCCAAGGACGAAGGCGAGATTGTGCTGGGTTTGTTTCAGTTCGACCGCCAAAATGCGCTGCCGCTGGCGAGCCTTTTTGAGATTGATATCTGCCCGCTGCAACTCAATTGAGAGGATGCGGCCCTCTTCGAGGCGGGCACGAACAGTGGAAAGGACCGCTTCGAGATTTTCGATCTGGCCGAGGATAATTTTGAGATTTCGTGCGGCGCGGTCAGCGTCAAGAAAGAGCTTGGCAGTGCGCTCGAGGACTTCATCTCGCCGGATATAAACGAGTTGTTGCGCACCATGGGCGTCTACCTTGGCTTTGGCGAGCAAATAGCTTTGGGGGCGGTTGATAATGCTCTGGGAGGCTTTGACCTGAAAGAGCGAAGGAGCACTGCCCTCAATGCTCATGGGGAAGCCGTAGGTGTAGGCCAGGCCGCTGCCGACTGCCAGTTTGGGAGAAAAGGGGTCGCGTGCGATCTGCACAGCCTGCTGGGCGCTCGATTCGTCGAAACGGCTGAGGAGGACTTCTGGGGACTGCTCCATGGCCCGCTTGAGTGCGCCCTTCAGATCGAGCCGGTGTGTTTCGGCTGCCTGGCAGGAGACAGCAACCAGAAAGAAGACAAAAAGTTTCATTTCAAAATTCATGCTAACAGCCTGTTGGCAACTGTAATAAACTTAGCGCACCACTTAAGGAGTCTTGAAGAATGCGAAAGCTAACCCATGTTGTTTTTTTATTTCTGATTTCAGCCGCGTTTGTGCTGAGTCAAACTTTCACTGGAACTATTGCCGGTACTGTAACCGACGCCAATGGCGCGACGGTAGCCGGAGCCAAATTGACGGCCAAGAACGAAGCCACGGGTGACACCCGTCAGGCGACGACAGGGGCGGAAGGTGGCTATGTGTTTTCGCAGCTTCCTCCGGCCAATTACGAAGTCTCTGCCGAGCATCCTGGTTTTAAGAAAGCGATCAGCACTAATGCGACGCTTCGCGTGAACCAGACTCTCGAATTGAACATCTCCCTCCAAGTGGGTGATGTATCTCAGGCGATCGAGGTTTCAACCGCCGTGACTCTGCTGGATACGCAGTCGGCAAACCGGGCGGTGACGCTCGATGCTCAAACTGTTCTCGATCTACCTACCAATGCGAGAAATCCGTTTGCGCTTGTTCACATCAACGCGGGCGTGATTGCGGTGAGAACCGGAATTTCGCAGGCGACACAGGATCAGAACCATAACCGCTTTTCGATGAATGGCGGGCGAGGGCAGGCTGGGTTGACGCTGATTGACGGCGTCCCGGCGGCGGCTGTCGATTGGGGCGGTTTGATCGCTTCGCCTTCAGTTGACTCGGTTCAGGAAATGAATATTCAGCGCAATCAGTTTGATGCGCAGTTTGGCAAATCCGATGGAAGCGCAGTGAACATGATTACCAAGGGTGGCGGCAACCAGATGCATGGTTCGGTATTTGAATACCTTCGCAACGACAAGCTGGATGCTAATGCCTGGGCGAATAATCGCTCCGGGCTGGCAAGACCGGTGTTTCAACGCAACGCCTTTGGAGCATCGGTTGGCGGCGCGATTTCTAAGTCGAAACGTCTTTTCTACTTCGGAACCTACGAGGGTACCCGGCAGGCGAGCCCTTCGACGCTGATCACGACTTTGCCGACGGCTCTGCAGCGAGCAGGTAATTTTTCTGAGACCAAGAACGGAGACGGCAGTGTATCTCCGATCTTCAATCCCTTCACGACACGGGCGAATCCGAATGGAGCGGGATTTGTGCGCGACGCCTTCCCTGGGAATATTATTCCCGCATCGCTGATTGACCCGGTCAGCGCGAAGGTGGTTAGTCTATTTCCAGCTGGAAATACAGCAGGAGACACGAGGACGAATACCCTAAACTTTGCACTTGCCGACAAGACGCGCACGGTCAATGACCGGATGGACTTGCGTATCGATTGGGCCAAGAGCGAGAAGTTCACCATGTTTGGCCGGATGACGAAGGCCTGGCAGGAGAATGTCGCTCCGAAGTTTTACGGCAATGGCGCAGATACAAATTTTTCGGACGTAAATCCGCGGCATCACGCTGTGATTGGGGCAACGTTCACTCCCTCACCGAGTTGGGTGTTGAATGTCTTGTTTGGGTCTGGCCGGTGGCGAGAGAATCAGAATTCTCCTTCGAAGGGTTTGAATGGCACGACGCTTGGTTTGCCTGCTTCGCTGGTGGGCCAATTTCAGACGGCTACCTTTCCGGCGTTCACGATGCAGGGCTACTCTAGCTTTTCGAACCCTAACTTCTCGAATGTGGCCCGCGAGACCCACAACATACAGACGAATGCGACCAAGGAATTGGGAAAGCATTCGTTGAAGTTCGGTTGGATGGGAGAATTTGCCCGGCTGAACAACACGGGTTTCAATACTCCAACCTTCAACTTTACACGCGGACTGACTTCGGGGCCGATTGCGGCACAGGCGGCTACGACTAGCGGCGACGGCATCGCCAGCCTACTGCTTGGTACGGGAGCAAGTGGCACGGCAGCTATTAATGCTGCGACTGCCATCAGTTCTCCCTACTACGGGCTTTACATCCAAGATGCGTGGCGCGTCAATCGGCGGCTCACGCTGAACATCGGTATGCGTTGGGAGGCTCAACTTGGCCGCACTGAACGATATAACCGCTTCAATAACTTTAATCCGAACATCGCAAGCCCACTGGCTCAGGCGACTGGCTTGCCGCTCAAAGGCGGGCTTGTCTTCGTAAACAAGGACAACCGTACGGCTTGGGATACGGCCTGGTTGAATCTTGCACCACGCATCGGCTTGGCTTATAAGTTGACTGACAAACTGGTTCTGCGTGGAGGGTACGGCATCTTCTATCCGCAGAGCGGTGGCGGATCAAACCAAGGGTTCTCGACGACTACAACCTGGGTCTCAACGGTGGGTGGAGACGGTATCAATCCGAACCCTTCTGCACTGGTGCGCAATCCCTTTCCTCAAGGGTTGAACCAACCGATCGGCAACACACAGGGATTGAATACACAAGTGGGCGATTCGGTGAACTTCTTCCCGCGCCTGCACCCGCTAGGCTACGTGCAGAACTTCTCATTCGATATCCAGTATGAGATCAAAAAAGGAATGGTAGTTGAGTTTGGCTATACGGGTTCGCAGGGTCGAAAGCTCCTCTATGGGACGGGACAGCAGGCGAATCAGCTCGATCCGCAGTTTCTCTCGCGCGGAGCGGCGCTGGATGCTCCGGTGGCTAACCCGTTCTTTGGGGTGATTCCGACTGGCGTGCTTGCTGGACGTACTATCCCTCAGAATCGCTTGCTGAGGCCCTTCCCGCAGTTCACGGCCGTGAATCTAAGCGGCGACACGCCCGGAGCGAGTTCGAGCTTTAACGCTCTCGTGGTTCGCTACAACTGGCAGATCTCTGGTGGTCTTAATTTGCTGACCACCTACCAGTGGTCTAAGGCAATCGACAATGCGAGCGAATGGCAGGGCTGGGAAGTGGGAGATACGATGCGTGACTATTACAACCAGCGCGCCGATCGTTCTATTTCCGCACATGATTTGCCGCAGAGCTTTGTAAATGCTCTTGTTTATGAAATGCCAGTTGGAAAGGGTCGTAAATATCTGTCGAACATGAATCCGATCGCAAATGCGATCGTAGGTGGCTGGCAGGTATCGTCGATCGTACGTTTCGGTTCTGGTTTGCCGCTTGGCTTTACCGCGCCGAATACCTTGGCCAATTATGGCTTTCAGGTGCAGCGTCCGAACGTGGCTGATTTCAAGACGGCGTCAGTTGATAGCCCGAATCCGAACCGTTGGTTTAATACTCAGGCTTTTACGCGTCCCGGTACCTATGAGCTCAGCAGCCTGGCTCGTTGGACTCCGAACATCCGATTCGGGCCGACCAACCATGCAGACGTTGCAATTCTAAAGAACTTCCGGTTCATGGAGCGATTCAAGGTTCAGTTCCGGGCCGAGTTGTTTAACGTAACGAATACGCCGCAGTTTGGCAGAGCGAATACCGATATTTCGAGTCCTAACTTTGGCGTGGTGACCGGTACGACCAACGTTGGCCCGCGCAATGTTCAATTGGGGTTGAGAGTGCAGTTCTAGAGCTTCGAGGCGGAGGCGGCGGGTTTGTTCTGCCGCCCCGGCTGGAAACTTATCATTCAGTTTGACGCTAGTCCGGAGCACCCTCCACCAGGGCACTCCGGGCTTTCTGTTTTCTGCTTCGCGCTCGGTATGAGGACTCAGAAATCCCCGAAATCAAGGTTTCTGAAAGGCGAGCGGAATTTCAGGACACATCAATGAAGCACCGCCGTCGGCTACGATTGTTTGCCCAGTAATCCATCCAGCGTCATCAGCGCAGAGGGTGGACACTGCCCCGCCGATGTCGGCGGGCGTGCCTGGACGGCCCATCGGATTCCACCCTGATCGGAGCCAATCAAGCATCGCTTCCTGCGCAGCTTGCGGCAGCTGGTTGACGACACTGTCGTCGGTTATGCCGGCACAGATCGTGTTCACTGTGATTCCTCGTGCGGCTAACGCCACGGCAAAATAACGACACATTGCTTCGAGCGAAGCTTTGTTAGCCCCCATTGCAAAATAGGACGAGAATCCGCCGAGATGACTCCCGGGCCAGTAGCTGATAGCTACGATCCGCCCACGATCGCGCATTACAGCGGCGGCATGTTGAACCCCTACAAGAAAGGCACGAGATTGACACTGGAACGCAGCATCCCACTGTTCCAGTGATACGGCCAAAGGAGGAGCCATGAACCCCAGCAGATCACCGAGTGCATTGTTGACGAAAATATCGAGCGTACCGAAAGTGCCGTGTACCCGGTGCACCAATTCAGCTAGTTCATCTGTGGAAGAAACGTCGGCTTGTACGGCGAAGGCTTCGCCCCCACGCTCTTTAATCTGGCTAACAACTTCTTTGGCTGCGGTCTCATTCTGGCGATAGTTGATAGCTACCGCCGCGCCTCTTTCCGCTAGCCGCAAAGCGATACCGCGTCCGAT
>JBKJUN010000133.1:0-1784 GCA_046590555.1 Bryobacter sp.
CAATCCGGCCCCATCCTCGCCCCGGCCACCAAAGGCGACAACAAACCCCTCGACCCGAAAGTTCCCGAAAGCTCCGCGATATCCACTCAATTCGAGCGCATCATAGTGCTCCGTCTCAAACACCAGACCGACATCCTCGCTGCCATCGAACAGCAAGTCAAAGACCTGAAGATCTCAAACGCAATCATCCTCTCCGGCTTCGGCTCGGCTATTGCCACGCACTATCACGTAGTAGCCAATCGCACCTTCCCGCCCAGCAACTACTTTATTGAAAACGAAAAAGACAGTGTCGACATCGTAAACATCAACGGAGCTGTCTTTGGCGGCCGAGTCCACGCCCACGTCATCTTTTCAGACGACAAGAAAGCTTTTGGAGGCCACCTCGAGCCCCGCACCAAAGTCTTCACCTTCACCGTAGTAACGCTAGGCGTCCTGCCAGCAAGCTTCGACACCAGCCGCTACGACGACAAAGACCTGCGCTAGCCTCGACCAACCAGCGGCATCTTGGTCGCCATCACCGTCATAGTCAACACATTGGCTTCCAGAGGCAACCCGGCCATGTACAAAACCGCATTGGACACATGAGCCAAATTCATCCTTGGCTCCACAGCCACCCCGCCATGCGCCTGCGGTACGCCCTCGGTCATACGAGCCGTCATCTCACTAGCCGCATTCCCGATATCAATCTGCCCGCAGGCAATATCAAAAGCCCGCCCATCGAGAGCAATCGACTTGGTAAGCCCTGTAATCGCATGTTTAGTAGCCGTATAAGGCGCCGAATTCACCCGAGGCGTCTGCGCTGAAATCGACCCGTTATTGATGATCCGGCCACCCATCGGCTTTTGCCGTTTCATCAACCCCATCGCCGCTTGCGCGCACAAAAACGCACCGGTCAGATTCACATTCACAACAGCCATCCACTGCTCAAACGTCAGCTCATCCATCGGGATTCCCGGCGCACCCATGCCCGCATTGTTAAACAGAAGATCCAGCCGGCCAAACCGCTCCTCAATCCGCCCAAACAACGCCTTAACTTCCTCCGGCTGCGTCACATCAGTAGGCACCGCAAGCATCCCGGTCCCAGCCGCAGTCTCATCAAGAGCTGCAACACGCCTGCCCGCCAACACCACTTGATACCCAGCCCCATCCAAAGCTTTTGCAACAGCCCGGCCAATGCCAGACCCCGCACCAGTCACAAGCGCGACCTTCATTACTGCACCTCCACAGGCAATTCCGTCCGTCTCGACCAATCCTCATAAGACCCGTCATAGAGCCTCACATCCTTACCAGCCAACCGCCCGCTGAAGTAAACCACCGTTGCCTGCATCCCGATATGGCAGTAAGTCACAATCGGCTTATCCCCCAACTTGGCCTCCAACTCACTAACCGGCAAAAACTCAAGGCCCGGTGTCATCAGCGTGGGAAAGGGAACACTCCGGGCTCCCGGAATATGCCCCGCCCGAGGCATGTTCCCGGAATTCTTCCCCGTATAAAACTCATCCAGCCGCGCATCAATCAAAGCCATCGAAGCATCCTTCAAATGCCCGCTCAGCCATGCCGCATCCACCACCAATTCCGGCCGCGCCTTCACCTTCAAATCTGCCGAAGCAACCACCTGCGGCACTTCCTGAGTCACAGCAAACCCGGCGGCCTTCCAACCCGCCAACCCGCCATTCAAGATCGAAGCCTTCAGCGACAGATAATCAAACGTAAACCAGATCCGCGTAGCCGACTGCATCGAAGCATTCCCCGTATAAATCACCACCCGCGAATCATTGCTAACG
>JBKJUN010000157.1:0-5831 GCA_046590555.1 Bryobacter sp.
AAAAAAGGCCGAGGAAACTGCTTTGCTCGGCGGCGGAAGAATTCACGTTGACTTGACCACCCGATGGAAGGCCGAAGAGCATGGAAGCAAGGCCCTGGCCTAAGGGAGCGACGGCTGAATTGTCGAGAGGACCGCGAGTCCACGTTTTGCCGAAATCGAAGCGCGGAGCAACCGAGCCATAATTGGCGGTGGATTCCCGGTAGATCCGGAAGTCTGAGCCGAAGCGTATGGAATGATTTCCTGCAATCTTGGTTAGGGTGCCCTGGTAACTCTGGTAAGTACGGCCAGCTGGATTACCGCCAGTCTCCGATAATTGCGTGTAGGCGCCGTCGTCGATATAGACAATGGGGAAAGCGAAACCCACTGGGTTGGCCTGCTTTGTAATTGCAGCGGTAAGTGAGGATGGCAGTCCTAGGGAGCTTAGGTCAAAGCCACGCGAAAGTGGGTAAGTGTTGGGGTTAAAGTAGGTGAGGCCGGCGCGGATGTTGATAAGTAACGAGGGGCTGAAGACGTAAACGTCGTCGAAGACAGTAGAGAAGTTCTTCTGGGTGGTGAGGTTACCTTGCGCGATGGTGGGGAGAGTCTGGATGCCGGTGAGATAATCCGTCCAATTGACACGACCGAAGATTCGATGTTTCTCAGAGATTGTATGGTCGAGGCGGGAGACGAAACCCTTGTAATCTTTGGGCTCGCGCTGGACTCCAAAATAGTTTTGGCGGCCTTCCGGGGTGCCGGCAACGTTGGGATCGGGATAAAACTTCAGCATAGCGGCGGCAATGGGATCGATGCGGGAAGCGGGGACGATGTTGCCTGCGAGAGGGGCACGGGAGAAACGGCCACCTGCAGCGGGGGCGATGGTGAGAGGGTCATAGATCTGGAACTGCCTGCCAACGGTGAGAAGCGAAGAGAAGTCGCCCCGGCGCTGATCGAGTCCTGGGACAGTGCCGAAAAAAGTAGGTTGTCGATTGATTTTGACGCCCTCGTAGCCGAAGGTCCAAAAGCTGCGATTGCGGCCGTCGTAAAGTTTAGGGATACGAATGGGACCGGAAGCAGTGACACCCCAACGCTGGTGGAGCCAACCTGGGGATGCTTGCTGGCGCTTCTGTTCTGTGATTGGGCCCGTAGCAGGATTGTAGAGAAATCCATTGGAGAACCAGGGGACTGCGCGAATGCGGGAATCGTTGAGATAGGCGGTACCGTGGAGCACATTGGTGCCAGACTTCATCGATACGTTGACTACCGCGCCCGATGCACGCCCGATGCTGGCGTCGTAATTAGTGGTTTGAACCTTAAATTCCTGTACAAGATCCTGCGGCGGAGAGAAGGCAGCATTGGTGCCCTGCATATTGGGAACGCCGTCGAGAGAAGCTTCGCTGTTGCCACCCCTGGTGCCGTTTACAATGACACCCGTTGCGGCACCGAGATCCATAGGGTTGCCGGCGGAGTGGCCTCCGGAAACGGTTACGCCGGGGGCGAGTCGAGTGAGGTACATTGCATTGCCACCGACAACAGGGAGTTCTTTGACGCGGCGCTCATCCATGACGAGACCGGAGGAGGCGGTGGTGGTTTCAAGCAGAGGCGTGTCTGCTGCTACGGTGACGGAATCGGAGACTGAGCCTACCTGCAGTTGGAAGTCAATCGCAAGCCTGTCTGCGGTGCGAAGCTGGATGTCCTCGCGGATGGACTTTGTGAAGCCAGATAATTCGGCGGTAATTCTATAAGTACCTGGGAGCAGATAAGGGATTTCGTAATTTCCTTCGGCGTTTGAGACGCTTGAAACACGGGTGTTGGTGGCGATGTTGAGAGCAGAGATTTTGGCATGTGCGGCCGAAGCCCCTGAGGGGTCTGTAACGCGACCAAGAATCCGGCCACGGGATTCCTGAGCAAGCGATATGAAAAGTGTCAGGACAAAAAGAACGATGATGCGCATCGTTTGGGATGCTATCAAATGGCGGGGCAGGTAGGAGGAGCGGTGCCGGTGGCCGGGTTGTAGTTGGGGTTATCGGGATTGATGGGGTTGCGCTTGGAATCGAAGCTGCCTCCGTGCCGCTGGGACATTTATTCAGATTCGAGCCAAGCGGTGTGGGTAAGGTCGCGGAGGAGTTGGCTTGAGGCGGCCATAAGTTTGTAGAGGAGCTTGCGGGATTCGTTGAGGAGGTTTGGGGAAATGATGGTAGCGAACTGGGCAGCGCCGCCGTTCATGCGGTCTTCGAAGGTGAGGCTGCGTCCGGTGGTAGCGAGACCGCTACCACCGCCAGGCTGGTCGTTGGTGAAGCGGTTGTAGTAAAGGAAGCCGGAATTCTTGTCGTTGAGTTTGAAGTTGAGCTTGCTGGAGGGAGTGTGGAAGGTTTCACCGAAGGGAGAGTTGCCAAGGTCAGAAGCTGGAAGGTTTAAGGCTGTTGCATTGGCTGGCAAGATGGTAACCGGCTGGGGGATTCCGAGGGGATTGAACTCGTCATTGATGAAGAACCAGAGGCGATCTTTCTTGATTGCGCCGGCGAGGTTGCCAGCAACCATCCACCATGTCTGGCTGGCTCTTGTTGCCGCTAGAGGGGCGCGGGCAGTGGTTTCGAGCGGGCGGTAAAGGCCCATGCCAGAGCCGTCCTGGATGTAGCCGTCCATGGCGGCGCCTGAGGCGTTGGATTGAGCAAAGACACTTGTGGCGGCTAAGAGAAAAACTAGAAAGCGCATGTGGCTATTAGGTCAGGAGGCGGGTGTAAGGGGAGATGAATGGCTTGTGACGTTGTGGTTAGAAGGCTATCGAACCAGACGATCATACTCGGAATGGGTACCAATCCAAACCCAAGTGATCGAGTCTTTGCCTTGAAAGCCCAAAGCACTGTGATGAGGGCCTAACCGGATTGTAAAGCGATTGGATGAACCGGCAAGGAGTCGAAATCGAAGTGAGAGATCATTCAGATTCTTGCGCCAGAGGTGATAGTTTCTGACGGCTAATTGGCGAGTGGGTTCAGGAATATTGCGATACAGCTCCCAAAATCGTTTGGTGCCAACGGACTTCATTTGGCTGGAGGAAACGGTTGATGCTCGGGATTGGCTGCCTCTTTCAAAGAGAGGGAGTTTTATTTTAGGGGATGACCGGGAGGATGATGTGCGATGGGTGCTGGGGATCAAGGTAGATGGTGTTGGTGGCGATGCGGGTGCTTCGGTTGTTGTTGAGTGGCTCGCCCGTGTTGGGGTTGATGTCGAAGCGAGGGAAGTTTGAGCTTGAGATGTCGAGGCGGATGCGGTGGCCTTTCTTGAAGACCAGAGAGGTTGGGTACATCTCGATGGTGTACTCGGCGGGCTGGTTGGGCTTGAGGAGGGTTTGCCTGGTGATCGTCTCGCGGTAGCGGGCGCGGATGATGCTGTCGCCGATGTTGAGGTCGACGCCTGCGGGGAAGTCTTTACTGGGTGGATAGACGTCGATCAGCTTGGCGGTGAAGTCTGTATCGGGGCCGTCGGATGAGGCCCAGAGTTTGACGACGAGACGGCCGGTGACTTCGATGTCTTTGTCGAGTGGTGGAGTTTGGAATACAACGATGTCGTTGCGTGAGGAAAGCGGTTTGTCGTCTTTACAAAGCCAGAAGCCGGTGCGGCACCTCTGGTCGGCTGCGCCTTGAAACATGAGCGTGCCTTGAGAGGATACGTTGCCGCCGAGAGTGGGGACGGGGTTTGCCGGGTCGGCTTGATAGGAGATGGGCGGGTTGGCTGGTGGCTTGGTTTGGGTGAGTTCGTTTTTGGCGTTCAGGTAGAAGGGGGTGTAGCTGGTGCGGGCGAGAGGCCATTCGTTTTCAGTGCGCCAACGGCCACCGACGAAGATGCGGCCTTCAGAAGTTTTATGAGCGTCGCCACCGCCCATGACGTAGATGCGCACGGGTGGTTCTTTGTCGATGCCATTGTCGAGGTTCTTGAGCCAGCGGTCATACCAACGGATGTGGAAGGCGTTGAGATCGAGTGCGGCATCGGGGGTGAATTGGGCCATGCCAGCGTGGTCGAGATTCTCAGAACTGTGGATCCAGGGGCCGACGATCAGGCGCTGTAGACTCTTCTTTGCCTTGGTGAGTTCGACGAAATTGAGGTTGGCTACGGAGGTGCCCCAGGAGTCGTACCAACCGGTAGTGTGATAGCTGGGGACTTCTTTGTATCCCTTGAGATGGTCGATGACGCTTGAGCCGTGGTCTTGCCAGAACTTGTCGTGATCGCTGTGGCTCATGGCTTCGATGAGCCAGGATTCGTAATCGGGTGCGAATTTGAGTGGTGTTGTGCCGGGGCGGAGTGGGAGAGCCCGCACGTATTGCTGGACTTGATTGCCAAAGTCGGCGAGAGCTTGGGCGGCTTGGGGGTCTGTTGTGGCACGCTTGGCAGCGGGCATTGCGAGGGAGGTGCCCGCTGCGTTGCCCAAGGTGGCAACCCAATTGAACCAGCGGAGTTCGAAGGCTCCGTTATGGCGCATGCCGTAGCGGCCAAAGTTGGTCATCGCGTTGCGAGGGATCATGGCCTTGATGTTTGGAGCATTTGCTATGGCCATTGCGTGCTGGGTGGCACCGCCATAGGAGGAACCGAAGGTGCCAATGTTGCCATCGCACCAGGGTTGCTCGCCGATCCACTTTGCGGTGTCGAAGCCGTCGTTTGGATCGTCTTTGATCGGGACCCAGTGGCCTTCGGATTGATAGCGGCCGCGCACGTCCTGGATGACGACAGCGTAGCCGGCGGCGTTCATGGCTTTGCTGAAGGCATTGGCACTGCGGCCCTTGCTGTAGGGCGTTCTGGTGAGAAGAACCGGAAACTTGCCTTCAGCTTTGGGCAGGTAAATATCGGTGGCTAATTTGATGCCATCGCGCATCGAGACCATCTGCGTGGTCTGGGCGACGGCGGCTATCGCAAGTAGCAGGAAAAGGGTGGCGCGGGTACGCATAGAGTGATGCCACAATAACAGAAAGGAGTTTGCCAATGGCCATAGCGATGACGCTGAACGGGAAGTCCGTTAGTGTTGAAGTCCCGGCGAACATGCCACTGTTGTGGGTGTTACGCGATGAATTGGAGATGTGCGGCACGAAGTTTGGGTGTGGCGCCGGACAGTGTGGAGCTTGTACTGTACATCAGGATGGAGTGCCGATTCGCTCGTGCCTGACGCCTGTTTCTGCTGTGGCTGGCAAGAAGATCACGACGATTGAAGGGCTGTCGCCTGAGGGGGCTCATGCGCTACAAAAGGCGTGGATGGAAATGGACGTACCGCAGTGCGGCTACTGCCAGGCGGGACAGTTGATGACCGCAGCAGCGTTGCTCGCGAAGAATTCAAATCCGACCGATGCTGAGATCGAGAATGCTCTCGACGGGAACCTCTGCCGTTGCGGAACCTATACGCGCATCAAGAAGGCTGTACATCTGGCGGCACGGTTGATGCAGACCTCTAACGCATCGGGGGCTAACACCAATGAATAGCCGTCGTTTCTTTCTGAAGGTGTCGCTGCTGAGTGGCGGCGGTATGTTGATTGGCGGACATGAGGCGCTGGCACAAGGGCCGCGCCGGGCACAGGCTCCGCTGGACCCGAATGCGTTTGTGAAGATCTCACCGGATGGCATGGTAACGCTGACGGGCAAGAATCCTGAGATGGGTCAGGGCATCAAGACAGCACTGCCGATGATTCTGGCTGAGGAGCTTGATATCGATTGGAAGCTTGTGCGGGTGGTGCAGGGCGACCTGGATGAAGTGAAGTTTGGTACGCAGTCGGCGGGCGGTAGCCGGTCTACTCCGAATAACTGGGATCTGTTGCGGCAGGTGGGTGCGACGGCGCGCCTGATGCTGGTGCAGGCTGGGGCTACGAGCCTGG
>JBKJUN010000324.1:0-2306 GCA_046590555.1 Bryobacter sp.
ACGATTGCTGATGTTAGCACTGCCGCTATTGCAGACGCTAAGATTACAGCTCGTAACCTTTCTACAAGCCTCACTTACAACACCACTTCCAGCAATGCGGGTACTTATCGCATTCCACTACTGCCGCCGGGGGAGTATGAACTGGTTATCGAAAAAGCGGGCTTCAGCAAGTATGTACGTCGGCCTATCCGGCTGCAACTGAACCAGCAGGCAGAGTTAAATGTTTCGCTGCAGGTGGCAACAGCCAACGAAGTGATCACGGTGTCGACTGAGGCTCCATTGCTGAACACGACCAATGCTGAGGTAGGTTTTAATATCGATGCAAAGCGAATCTCGGAGCTGCCACTTTCGCCGAACCGCAACATTCTGAACATTGTCCTGCAGGCGCCTGGCGTAAGCCAATTATCCAGCGGTAACGAATCTCGTGCCAATAGTTTGAACTTCTCGGTGAACGGAATGCGCCTGCGATCAAACAACTTTATGATCGACGGGGCAGATTCCAACAACCCCTCTGTGGCAGGGATGGTGCAGGAAATCAACAATCCTGATGTTGTTGCTGAATTTCGCCTGATCACCAACCAGTTTCTTCCCGAATACGGGCGTTCAGCCGGTTCGGTCGTAAACATCCTCACCAAAGGGGGAACGAATCAAATACACGGAACTGCTTATTGGTCCTACAACAGCAATGTACTGAACAGCCGTACGAACCTTGACAAGCGCATTTTTGCAAAAGCGCCTTGGCGCGTTGAGGATCAATTTGGAGGAACCTTTGGCGGACCTGCGATCAAGAATCGGACCTTCCTTTTCGGAAGTCTTCTGCGGTGGACTGACCATCGTTTTGCTTCGGGGACGGCCATCACGGGAGCTCCAACCGCAGAAGGCCGCACGGCCTTGCAGTCTATTTCTGCCGGGCGTCCGCAAATTGCTGCGCTGCTTAAATATCTACCTGCCGCACAGCAGCCTAGTGGGCAAGCGTTTACTGTAAATGCGGATGGGCGCCCGGTAGTCGTGCCCGTTGGAACGCTATCCGGAGCTGCGCCAAACAAGCTGGATGTGTGGCAGTGGTCAGGGCGCGTCGATCACCGCATCAATGAGAAAAATAATCTGATGGGTCGCATCTTATATGACGACCGTGTCAATATCTCAGGCCAAGCGGTGCCACTGGGGCTTACCTCGCTGGTGCCGAGCCGTCGCCAGGCCTACAATTCCACACTGACCAGCACTCTGTCTCCCCGTGCGTTCAACGAATTGCGATTCAATTACCAACGTTTGTTCAATTCGCAATCGGCATCGAACCCCGAGGCGTTGGGCGTCCCGAGCATTGAAATCAATACTCTTGGGTTGCAGGGGTTCAACAATGCAGATTCCCGGACCGCACTCGGGTTTGCAATCAATCTGCCTACTATTCTGATCACCAACAATTATCAAATCGCTAACAACTTTGGATTAATCCGCGGCAATCACTCGATGAAATTTGGGGGGGAAATTCGACGTGCCGAACAATTCAGCGATTTCAACCCCACCGTGCGTGGCCGCTTGCAATACAACAACCTGCAGGATTTTGTAGACGACCTTGCCCAGGCACAGACTATCAATCAGTTGCTGCCAGGCCTGCGGAACTGGCAATTTTACAGGTATTACGACTTCTTCTTTTTCGCCCAGGACGAATGGCGCGTCAAACGGAATCTCACATTGACCTACGGCCTTCGTTATGAGACCCCTGGTAACCCTTTCAATTGGCTGGCATCGGAGAACAAGCGAGTCGTGGCCGCAAACAACAATAACCCAGACTATGTGATGGATAAAGGGCCATCGCGCGACGTAAACAACTTTGCACCTCGGCTGGGCTTTAACTACCGATTCGGAAAAAGCTCTGGTGTTCTTGGTGCTCTTCTGGGTGACAACAAGACAGTTTTGCGTGGTGGCTATTCGCGCACCTATGATCTGGCTTTCAACAACATGCTGCTGAATATCTATGGCGCCTGGCCATTTACATATGCTTTAGCCCGCCCAGCGCGTTCGCCACAGTCGTTCGTTACGATTGATGCGATTCGCCGTGGTGGTCCAGCGCCGCTGCCGGCCAACCTCAAGTCGATCACGCGTACAGTTTTCAACGACACTTTTCGTGCGCCCATTGCCGAGCAATACAGCATGCAGATTCAGCGCGAGCTTGTTGGTGGTTTGGGCCTAAATATTGGATATGTTGCAACCAAAGGAACGGGACTTTTTCAGAGCGTGGATGGCAATCCAACTGTCCCGGGCTCTGGTGGGACAAGACGTGTGGACAATAGTCGAGGGGTGTTGCG
>JBKJUN010000359.1:0-2887 GCA_046590555.1 Bryobacter sp.
GGGGGACGGCGTCCTTGGGTGGAAGTGTCGATGACGGGTACTGGGGCACAGGACCGGCTGAGCGGTGGGGATGTGGATGATGAGCGAATTGGCGCATCGTTTCGGAGGGCTGACATCGCGAGCTTCTTTCGTGGGACACGGGTGTCGCAGTACTTGGACAATGGGGTCTTTCGGCCTACGGGCGAGAGCCTGCTTCAGATTCAGAATCGTGTGCTGCCGGGGTTGAGTGATACGGCGCGGGTGCCGCTATACAGCGCGACGGCAGGATGGACTACGCTTGCTTTGCGATCCGGGATGCCGATTGGTGAGCGCTGGCAAGCGATGGGTGCTGTTGAAAATCTTCTGGATCGTAACTACCGTGTGCACGGGTCTGGGATAGATTCGGCTGGGTTTAACGTCTACCTGAGCATCAGCTATCGCTTCTAGCCCTGATTAAAGAAAAGATCCGCATCTACCGATATATCAATATATCCGTCATGATTTTCAATCTCAGATTTGCCACCAAGTTTCTATTCGCCTCCATAGTTTTGCTCCAGAACCTCGCGTTCTCGCAAAGTGCAGCCATCACGGAAATCGAGGTGAACCAGGCACTGGGTAAGCAGTTTAAAGGAGCGCTCGATTTTGTTGCTGGCAAGGATAGTGTGGTGCGGGCATTCCTTGATTCTGAGGTGGTAGTGGACCCGTCGCAAACGAAGCTGACCGTGCTTCGGGCGGGGGCTGACGCCTTTGAGCTGCAGCCCAAGGCTTATGAGGGGCCAGTCAAAATCGTTGAATTTCTTTGTCCGACGCGGCAGGCGTGCTCAAGCTGGGCACAGGGATCCTATACTTTCACCGCAACGGTGAATGGAGTATCAAAATCGACTGAGGGGACAAAGTACGAGTTCAAGGTGCGGGCCAAATTGCGGATTATGGTGAGGCCGGTGAAGGCTAACTACGGAGGAACGATCGTTAGAGTCAGGGACTCCAAGTGGAAGACGGCGTGGAGTTATCTTCAGAGCGTGTATCCGGTTGCGGCCGATGGCATCGATTGGGATGTCCAGGAAGAATTTGATGCCAGTGCTGAGGGCTTTGATCTCGAGACGGATCAAGGGCGGGCAGGACTGTGGGAAGGCCTGACGAATCTGCTGCCGCAGAAATGTGCGGCGAATGCAAAAGCAGACGGGTGTTATGACCTGATCGTGGGCTTCATTCCGGACCGCCCGATGGGATATCCGAACGGACAATTGCAAGGCTACACTTACGGGCGGCCGACCAACATTGTGGTGGCTAGCGATGAGGATATGCCGGCGACGATTCCACATGAGATCGCTCACATTTATCTGGCTGGAGATACGTATGACGGGGGAAGTCTGAATTGCAAGGTGAATCCGGCACCGGATGGGTACACGGGAAAGGACTGGGATGATCGAGAGAAGACGACCAGTTGTATAGCGGGCAAGGCAGCGTTTCCGAGAGCCAGTGCAACGTTGATTCCGGCTGATGCGCGGCCCTATGAGGTGAATGGGCGGGGAGCACTTCTTGATACTGCGTGCTGGATGGGCTCGGGTGGAAAGCAGGCCGACTTTTGGGTGAGCCCGGAGGTCTATTCCACACTTTTCCAGGCGTTGGCCCCTCCTGATGAGAGCAATGCGGGGAAAACGGCGTCGATCCGCAAGGCGACAGCACCCGAGCGGTTGCTTTATTTCTCTGGATATCTCGACAATAAGGATCAGGTGAGGAAGGATCCCTGGTACAGCTATCAGGGGACCGAAATCCCAACGGATTCGGTTGGCGATGTGATGGTGCGGGTAATTGGTGCTAACAATTCGGTGCTGGCTACGCAGCGCGTAAATGCGAGCTTTTTTGTGCAGTCTAATCCACCAACCACGATTACCAACGCTCCTTTTACTGGTGCCGTTCGTTTTCCGGCGGGTGCGACAAAAGTTCAGATCGTTCGGCGGGATTCGGTTTTGTGGGAATCAGCCATAGCTGCCGCGGCACCAACAATAAGTGCCGTCTTCGCCGATGCGACGGATACGGTGGATGGCCCGAAGACCATTGCCTGGTCAGCGGGTGCAGCGAGCGGGGCGAAGCTGGCCTATCTGGTGGAATACAACCCTGACGTCGACACCCCTGGAACGGAGTGGATTGTGCTGGCTGCGGACATCACAGCTGCAACATGGAGTGATGACTTCTCGGACTTACCGGGCGGCAAAGCGGCACGAATCCGGGTGAGCGCGACGGACGGGATTCTTGCCAGTTCGGCAGAGAGTAAATCCTTCAAGGTGCCTTTTAAAGCTCCCGAGATCTATCTGGAGGAGTTGGCAAGTCCAACGCTGAAGCTTGGCCTTGACCTAAAATTATCTGCCGAAGTGGAAGACAAACAGGATCACTTTTTTCCTGATGCAAAACTGGTTTGGACTTCCAGCATTTCAGGTGTACTAGGAACGGGAACAGACATCGTAGCCAAGAAGTTGGCTGCTGGTGAACACACGATCACATTCACAGCCACCAACTCGGCTGGTTTGAGCAGCTCTCAAAGCATCAAGATCAGCGTCAAGTAAGAGGACCGCTGTGATAGCGTGAGACATAGGGACTCATGTTTTTCTATTGCCTCTTGTTGCTCTTCGCTGTTACGGCTAGTTCAGCCCCCAAGCCTGTCGATTTCCTGCGCGAAGTCAGGCCTATACTTTCTGATGCCTGCTTTCAGTGTCACGGGCCGGACGAAGCAACGCGGATGGCCAAGTTGCGGCTTGATACCAAGGAAGGTTTGGCGTCGAAAGTCAGCCAGATTGCGACTCGTGTTACAGAAACTCGGGCTGCCCGCAAGATGCCGCCGCCACATGCCAAGGTGCAATTGGCCGAAGGACAGATTGCAACGCTGAAGCGCTGGGTGGATGAGGGCGCC
>JBKJUN010000389.1:0-1835 GCA_046590555.1 Bryobacter sp.
GTGCTATCGCCGCTTAAGGGCCTTGAGGAGAAAATGCTCGTCGTTCGAGGGCTCTTTAATGCCGAAGCACTCAAGGGCAATATCCACAGCTCTCAGACTGGCAACCTTCTCTCTGGAGCCCCACTTGCTTCTGGCGGCGAGATCAGGTCGGGCACCAGCATCGATCAGTTACTGGCGCAGCGCTACGGAGCATCCACCAAAGTGCCCAGCCTGGTTCTTGGTTGCGAAAAATCGAACCCATCGGTACACAAGAATTACTCGATGCTCTATAGCTCCCACATTTCCTGGAGCTCTCCCACAACGCCAACGCCACTTGAGCTATACCCCGCACTCGCCTTTGACCGGCTCTTCAAAGACGAAACCAGCAAGGCGGATCAAAGTGTTCTCGATGCGGTGCTCACTGATGCTGGCCGTCTACGCCGCGATATCAGCACAGGGGATCAGCGCAAGCTCGATGAGTATTTCGATTCCGTTCGTGACGTCGAACAGCGCATCGCCAATGCTGGCAAGCGCGGCCAATTGCAAGGTTGGCGCCCAACCCTCGACAAGCCCAACATGGCGCGTCCTGCCGATGGCATTCCTCAGGACATCGCCGAGCACATGCGTCTGATGGCAGACATTGTCGTGCTGGGCTTTCAAACCGATACCACCCGCATTTCAACGCTGAAGCTCAACAACGACCATAGCTCGCTGCGCTTCCCCAATCTCGGCGTCGACTACATGATCCACCACCTGCTCTCGCACTCCGATACAGCAGACTGGCTCAAGGTAAATCAGTTCTTCCTCGAACAACTCGCCTACCTCGCAAAGAAGCTCGATGCGATTCAGGAAGGCCCCAGAACTCTTCTCGACAACACGATGCTGCTCTACTGTTCGAGCATGCTCACAGGGAACCACGAGGCTCGGCAGCTTCCGGTGATCGTGCTGGGTGGCGGCGGCGGACGCATTCGCGGCGGCCGTGTTCTGGACTACCGCGAGAAGCCGGATCGCCAGATGTGCCGCCTCTACTTGTCGCTGATGGACAAGATGGATGTACGAATGAAGCAATTCGGCGATGCCACGCAACCCCTCGACGAAGTCTGATTGATATCCTTACTGATTCATGCCGCAAAAAAGAGAAATCTCCGCCGACAAGTTTGCCTTTGGTTGCCATCGATTTGGTTTTGGGCCTGCGCCGGGTGGCGGTCTGGTTGATGTTGAGAAGCACGTGATCCCGTTGGTGAAGATCGCCTGGGAATCCGGCATCCGCACATTCGACTCAGCCGTCCTTTACCGCGCCACGCTGCAGTTAGGGCAAGCCCTTGAGGCCCTAAAGATTGACCCCAACGAGATCCGCTTCCAAACCAAATGCCTTCGATATCTCGGGCTCACGATGGATACTGCGGTTGAGCACCAACCGGAAGCTTTACTACAGGGGATTCCGCGTCGATACCATGGCTTGACCGACAAATGGGATTGCTCGCCCAAGGGTGTCGAGCAACAGATCTGCCGCGAGCGCATCGAATATGGCGGCGACAAACTCTATGGTGTGGCCCTCCACGATTCGCCCGACATGGAAAAGCAGGTGGGCCTGAACTGGGAGACAGACGTCAGCCCCGCAGTAGCCTATCTCAAGGCGGCCAAGGCTGCTGGTTTCGTCGAGCGTATCGGCCTCGGCATCAAGGATCCGGCGTTTGTTCATCGCTTTCTTGCTGCAGAACCCGGCGCACTCGATTACGCCGGTCTCACCTTTTGCCCCTCGATCCTGGGGCAACTGATGCAAATCATCGATGCCAGCAACACCCAGCCTTTCGAAGTCACTCTCATGGGCATCAACTACGGCCAAGCCTTCACGC
>JBKJUN010000692.1:0-2042 GCA_046590555.1 Bryobacter sp.
CCGGCGACAGTGCATACTTCGACCTCAGAGCCGGTGAGGGCACTGGCTGCATAAGCGACCCAATAAGGGTTTACACAAACACTGAAAAATTTGTATTGCATTGCCTCTTCGCATAACTGAGCGATATCGGCTTCTGTCGCGTCGGGCCGTAAGAGAGTGTGGTCAATCCACTGGGCTAAGTCCATCCTCTATAGGATCGCGCAACCGGGCTAGCGAGTGCAGGCACGAATGATGTCGACCATGCTATGGTTGTCGCCGGTTGAGAAGCTTTCGCGCGATGCGGCTGTCATTGTGCCCCGATCTACGCGACGCCAGTCGAGAGAGTATCCGGCCTGGGCGGCGAGTTGGCGGAGGAATTCGCGCTGTGTGCGGCCGTTGCCTTCACGGAAGGGATGGATCGCGTTGATCTCGCCGAAATACCAGCCGCAACGGGTTGCGAAGGATTCGCGGTTGAGGTGCTGGATGAAGTTTTCGCGCGGGAGTTTCTCGAGGATGCCGGCGAGTGCCATTTCGATGAATTTGGCAGAGCCGAAGAGGTTGCCTCCTTTCGATATGTTGACGGTACGGAATTGGCCGGCCCAGTCGTAGACGTCTTGAAAAATATAGCGGTGGATTGCCTGAATGTGTATGGCGTCGAAGCTACCCCGGCCCGTTTGGAACGCGAGTTCAATCAATCGATGTTGCGTTGAGTCTGCTTCGCAGGCATCGAGTATTCGATGGTCGCGTAAGTTCCGTCGATTCCTAAGGACGCTAGTCCCTGGGTAAAGATAGGGGTCCGAACTGTCGTTCATTCAAGGCTTCGATTTCTGATCCCATTTCTTCGAGCGTAAGCTGGCCATCTGCGAAGCGGGCGAAGATCTTCCGGGCTTCAGGGCTGGACTCGAGCCCTTCAAGGCGATTGGTCGCGTCAGTCTGATCGACCACGTCGAGACGAGCCTCGCGTTCTTGTTCGGTGATCGGTGAGCGGCCAAGAATCATGCGAAATCTCCTCTTCTAATTATCGTCTATCAGCGTAGCTTCCAGTGCTAGAATCAGGACCAACTCACCCTATGCTTTTGTCTGTTGCGGCGGTCTTTATCGGGAGCCAAATGTGCAGGTCTTGCCACGTTGGAATCTTAGATGCCTACGCGCAGACTGCCATGGCGAAATCAAGTGGCCGAGTCGAATCGTTGGCGGCGGCTGAATTTACCGCCGCCGGGCATCGCTATAAAATCTCTAACAACAAGTTGTTCTTCGATGGTGGCTCCACCACAATGGACTACTTCATCGGTTCGAATGCAGCAGGCCGGAGCTACGTTCGCGCGCACGAAGGCCACCTGTTTGAAGTGCCTGTAACCTGGTACGCACAGAAGCGGAAGTGGGATGCCTCACCTGGTTATGAGAAGGATGGCGAGATCAATCTGACTCGCGCGGTTGAACCCACTTGTTTGCAGTGCCACAGTAGCCGGGTGAGGCCTGTGCTGGGCACACAGAACCGTTTTGGGGAACCTCCCTTTCTCGAGAATGGAGTTTCGTGCGAGCGGTGCCATGGCCCTGGTAGCGAACACGTGAAGAATCCGGCAACGGCGAAGATGGTGAATCCGGTGAAGCTTGCTCCGGAGCGTCGTGATGCTGTCTGCAGTCAGTGCCACCTTACGGGAGAGGCCCGTATCGAGAAGCCGGGCCGTAAAGTTGCCGAGTACAAAGCAGGCGATCTGTTGTCTGATTACGCTTCGTACTTTGTCTTAAAAATGGGGCGGCGCGACCTGAAGGTGACCAGCCATGTGGAGAAGCTCGCGGGGAGCGCCTGCAAGATGGCGTCGGGCGACGCACTGTGGTGTGGGAGCTGTCATGAGCCGCATACGAATGCAGACAAGTCGCAGACGGCATGCCTCGGTTGTCATTCAACTTCGCACCGGAAGGAGGAACGTTGTGTGAGTTGCCATATGCCTCGTACAAAGGCAGTTGACGCCAATCATGGCGTGATGACAGACCATAGCATCCCCAGGGTCCAGAAGGTAGAAGCGGTGCCCGCTGCGGGAGCGCTTACGCCATTTCTTGGT
>JBKJUN010000504.1:0-6590 GCA_046590555.1 Bryobacter sp.
CAGCTTTGCGCATTTGATTGCTGATAAAGGGCTGCCAGGGGAGCAGGCGTTGAGCCTCATCGCATCAAAGGGCTCGGGGTTGGGGTTGCACGAACTTGCGGGGGGCGCTCGTCAAAGTTGGTATGCAAAGCAAAATCAGTATTCTTTGGATTGGCGCTTCTTTGACTTGCTGCCTTTTTGCAGCAGACCCGATGCCATCCACATACCGCTTGCATTTTCGTGTGGCGGAATCCCAGCCAGAGGCTAAGGCCGATACGGGGAGCACCAAAAATTTCCAACTGATCGTGCAGTCGAGATCGCGCGGCAAGATTAATGATTCGCGGCGGCTTCCCCATTACACGAGTTCCAAGAGCGAGGCAAGAGAACTGCACTTAGCTGAAATGGGCAGTATTCTCGAGTGCGTGCCAGAGGACAGGGAAAATGGAGTTCGGCTCGATTGTTCATTCGAGAGCAGCTTTGTCGCACCCGATCAGGAAGGGAAGCCTATTGCAGTTGGATTCTTGCCGATTGTGCATTCTCGCCAGATGAGCTCAACCGCAGTCGTACCGCTTGGGGTTGAGGTGCTTTTCGCCAGCTTCGATGATCCTGCGAGCGGGAACCGGCTCGAGTTTTATGTCGAGGCGAAACGGTTGACTGCGACAAGTGCGGAAACGAAACCTTAGTTGGCTTTGGAGGGCTTCTTGGCCTTTTGTTGCCCAGCCTCTGAGATAGCAGAGCTGCGGGTCATGGTCTTGATGTGCTCTGCGCGACGGAAGCGAAGGGCACTCCAGTCTTCGTCGATCGCTACCATTCGCACGGGCTCGAAGCCGTGCTCACCGAGACGCTGCCAGCCGTTGTCGCGGTTGAATTCGCAGGTGTATTTTTTGGAGGTGCCTTTGGGGTAGACCATCCAGATCACCGCGTCTTCAATGGTTTGTTTGCTATGCGATCGGCGAATTGATCAACCTGCTTTTGCATGGTTGCGAAGACCATAGCGAAGGCTATGTCTTTTGCTTTTCCGATGTCTGTGTGGATCTCAGTGATGCCCTTCATTTCATCCATCGCTGGCTGGAAGGAGGCCGGGGCATTGAGGATGTAAATCGCTGGCTGGCTCTTGAAATTCAGCTTCTTAAAGATGGAGTTCATCGCCTCCAATGTACACCTCAAGATAGGAGTGCCTGGCAACGGGGCGCTTGTTCCGTTGCGGCAGAAAAATTGTTAGAATTCGCCCATATGAAACGCAGAGAAATGATTGCGGGTGCGGCGGTTGCGGCGGCCATGGCTCAGACAACAGAAATGAAAGTTGGAGCATTCTCGGTGAGCCTCACAGTAAAGGACTTGAAAGTTTCGAGGGCCTTCTACGAGAAGTTGGGCTTCAAGATCACTAGCGGGAACGGGAAGAACTGGCAGGTGATGCGGAATGGCGACCATGTGATTGGCCTGTTTCAAGGGATGTTTGAGAAGAACCTTCTCACGTTTAATCCTGGCTGGGATCAGCATACGAAGAAGCTGGATTCGTTTACCGATGTGCGTGAGATTCAGAAGAAGTTGAAGGCGCAAGGGGTGAAGCTGGAGACCGAGGCCGATGAAAGCAAAACAGGGCCGGGAAGCTTTACCTTGACTGACCCTGACGGGAACCAGATTCTGTTTGACCAGCACGTCTGAGTTGCTACACTCGCTGGATGCTTTTGCGTGGTGGAATTCTGCTCTTTGCCCTGGCCTTGATGGGGCAAGCAATCGCGACTTTTCGCGAGGTGATGGACGGGGCAATGATGCTCGAAACGGCATTTTATACGTTCTCTCACAGAGATCAATTGCTGCCGGTGCGCAAGGTATTGCGGGGTAGGAAAGTGTGGCCGTTTGTGGCCTCTGTTCGTCAGTTTGCTTCTCTTGCGATTCCATCTCAATTGGGGCGCTGCTGGAGCGAGCGACAAAGCGGCCGTTGGGTCAGCATTTAAAGCAGAAGCTTTGGTCTCGATTGGGGATGGAGCAGGATGCGGCGTGGTGGACGGAGTCGCAGGATGGGCTGGGCTTTGGCGGAAGTGGGGTGTCAGCGACGCTGCGGAATTATGGCTGTTTTGGACAGTTTATTTTGGATGGGGGTAAGTTGATTGTGTCGGCAGGGTGGTTTGAAGAGGCTTCGCGAAGGCAGGTGTTGGGTGGCAAGCCTTTGGAATATTGAATTTGTGGTGGACAATTCCGTCGACGGACTCGATCCATACTGGCGCGTTTCGGGCGACTGGAATCTTTGGTCAGTTCATTTATGCGAATCCGGCAGAGAGGCTGGTTGTAGTGGTGTTGAGTGCGCGGCCGAAGCGGGTGGGGATTTAGTTCTTTGGATCGGTGGCGAAGGCGTTGAAATAAAAAGCACCTGCATTTTTGGGGCAGGTGCTTTTGGTTTGGGTTGTTTTAGAAGACCAGCTTGAGGGCGAACTGGATCTGACGGGCCGGTGAGGCGAGGCCCGTTATGGTGCCAAAGTTGCCGTTGGAGAAGTTGGCGTTTGGTGAGCCGAAGTTCGTCTTGTTGAACAAGTTGAAGAACTCACCGCGGAACTGGAGACGGATGCGCTCGGTTAAGGCGAATTCCTTATGAGCGCCGCCATCGAAGTTGTAGAGGCCCGGGCCGACACCAGTGTTGCGGCCCATGCTGCCGAAGGGCTGCGAGGCGAGCGGGAGGGCGAAGGCTGCACGGTTGAAGTAAACAGTGGGGCTCTTCTCTGAAGAGTAGATATCACCGCCTACGTAGTTGGGCCGGTAGGTGGGCGACACGTTGGTGGCGACCTGAGCTACCGTAGCCGGGTTGTAGGAGAAGTTGATGGGCAGGCCGGCAGCGACGGTATGAATGCCCGTGAGGCGCCATCCACCAAGGAGGGCATCAACTGCACCATTGACGCTAGCGCCAAAGCGACGGCCCTTGCCGTAAGGCACTTCCCAAACGAAGCTGGTGGTGTTGTTGTAAGGCTGATTGTAGCTGCCACGCGCTTTGTCGCCAGCGAGGTTTCGCAGGTTGACGCGGGAGTTGTCGCCGTTGGCCGTCTCAAGGTGGCCTCCAGCGTTGTCGATGGCCTTTGAGTAAGTGAAGCTGTTCAGGAAGTAGAAGCCATTGGCATAGCGCTTTTCGACTTTGGCCTGGAAGGAGTGGTAGGTTGCGAAGCCTCCGCCGTAGGAGATCTGGATCGAATCAAAGCCAGAGATGGGGCGGCGCTGGAGAACGCCGAGGCTGGCACCGGGCGCGTTGGGGGCGGCCTGGTTGTAATCGCCAAGGATCACGAGACCGTTGGAGCGATTGCCGACGTAGGCAAGATCAACGACAAGGCCGAGACCAATTTCACGCTGCGTGGTGAGATGCCAGCTCTGGACGTAGCTGGTGCGGTAGTCGGCTGGAGTGTAGTTGGTGCGAGTGGTGAGAGTTGAAAAACGCGAGGGGTCGGTGAGACCCGTCGGGTAGCCAGACTGCGTCGTGCGGAAGCAGTTAACGAAGTTGTTGCCGGAGCAGAAGCCCTGATTCGGACTCTGGTTGATCGTGACGTTCAGGACGCTGGGGCCGTTGTAGCCGAGGAGGTTTTCTCCACCGAGGCGATTGAAGTGAACGTAGCTGATGCCGTAGCCGGAGCGAACGACCGTCTTTGAATTTGCCTGGTAGGCAAAGCCGATGCGCGGGGCCCAGTTGTTGCGATCCGGGTTGACGAGCGAGCGGTCATAGAGGCTACCGCTCTTGGCCTGGATTAGAGTGTTCGTGACAGGGTTGTAGTTGCCAAGGCGGTTTTGCGCTTCCCACTGCGGGGTTGCGAACTCGTAGCGGATGCCGAGATTAAGGGTGAGCTTCTTGCTGAACTTCCAGTCGTCCTGGAGATAGGCAAAGTGCATGCGCTGGCGATAGTTAAGCACAATCTGATTGTTGAGATTGTAAGCAGAACGTGCGCCTGTGAGGAAATCCGGGAAGTTGAACAGGTTGGATGAGGCAGCGCCAGCTGGACGCGAGAACTGGCCGCCGTAGTTGTCCTGACCATACTGTGGATTGAAGTCGAAGATGTCGGTGTTGATGGCCTGGTATTCGTAGCCAGACTTGAAGGTGTGCTTTCCGAGGACCTTCGAGTAGTTGACCTTGGGGTTGTAGGTGAAGGGGTTCTGGAATTGTGGGTTTGAGCTCTGGCGGCCAAGGCTGGTGAAGCCGCCGATCTGCTGGCTGGGGAGGCCGCCGCCGATAGTGGGGGACTCCGGAAGGCCCGTGATGCCGTAGGCAGTGGAGGCGAAGGGGAGGTCCTTGCCGAGAGCGAATTTTCCGCCTTCGAAATTATTGACGCCGAAGCGGACGTCGATCAACGAGGTGGGCGAGAGTGTGTAATTGAAGCCGGTAGCGATGGCCTGGTTGAGGATACGCACGTTGCCGTTGGCGTCGCCACCGGAGTTGCCGGGGATGACGTGATTTTCAATGCGGTTCTGGAGGCGATGACTGTAACGGACAAAGGCAGTGAGCTTCGATGAGAGGTAGTGATCATACTTGACGTCGCCCTTGTCGTCCTGCCAGGGGATCGGCACGAGACGGTCGTAGTTGTTGGAAGGGAGCACGCCCAGGGCAGTGTTGCGGGTGGGAATGGGGAGGTCGCCGAGAACCTTTGCGGCGAAGGGGGTAATGGCAGAAGAGGGGATCACACCGTTGGGGTAAGCGACGCCGGAGACGGGGTTGTTGACGGCTACGCCGATGTTGCCGGCGCGCTGCTCTATCGTCGGGAGGGTGGCGAACTGGAGGGTGCGCTCTACGCGGCGGAAGCCTTCATAGTCAGCGAAGAAGAACATCTTGTCTTTCTTGATGGGGCCGCCGACTGCGCCGCCGAACTGGTTCTGAACAAGGATAGGCTTGACGCCAGTGGAGGGTTTGAAGAAGCCTACGGCGTTGAGTTTGGTGTTGCGCAAGAATTCCCAGGCTGCACCATGAAACTGGTTAGTGCCGCTGCGGACGCTGGCGTTGATCACGGCGCCGCCAGCACGGCCGTATTCAGCAGAGAAGTTATTGGTCTGAACCTTGAACTCTTCTACTGCGTCGGGGCTAAGCTGCACGACTTGATTGGAGAAGCCTTGATTGGAGGTGCCGTAGGCGTTGTTGTCTACGCCGTCGACCATGAAGTTATTAAGGGCGCTGCGGAGGCCGTTGACGTTGAAGGATGCGTCGCGATTGGTGATGGTGGATTTGCGGACGCCAGGGGCGAGCAGTGCAAGGTCAGCATAAGAGCGGCCATTGAGCGGGAGGTTGACGATGGCGGCGCGGGTGATGACCTGGCCACGATCGCTTGAGTCCGCTTCTAGGGCGGCGGCGGCTGCAGTGACTTCAATTTGTTGGGTTACGTCGCCGACTTGAAGGGCAAGGTCTACGCGCTGGCGGGCGTTTACGGTGAGGGTGAAGGCAGAAGAGGTGGCGCTTTTGAAGCCCTGGATAGCGGCGCTGACGCGGTAGCTTCCGATGCGTTGGTTGAGGAAGTTGTAGGTGCCGGCGTTGTCGGTGGTGTTGGTGATTTTTACGCCGGTATTTATGTTTTCGAGAGTCACCTTGACGTTAGCCATAGGTGAGCCGGAGGGGTCTGTGATTGTGCCCAGAATGGTCGCAGCATCGTATTGCGCGAAGACGAGACAGGCAAAGAACAATATCGCGAGTGTAAGTTTCCTCATGTTTGATCCCATGGTATCCCGGCTCTGTCACAAATTCGTAACAGTAATGTCACAATTGGAAGACAGGGCTTCAAATTTATGGCGTGGCCCAGTGTTTTCGGTAGAGACGGGTGAGGAGCTGCGTGGCTTCTGCGTCGCTGGCGATGGTTTCTGTCTTGGGGTTAAAGATGAGATTGCGGCCCGTTCGGGCGACGATGTTGCCGAGGTGTGCGTGGAGAGTGGAGGTGTGTCCGGTCTCGATCGTGGCGTTGGGCTTCTTGCGGGAGCGGATGCAATCGATGAAGTTTTGAGCGTGGGTCTCATCGTTGTCGGATTGATCGGTTTGCGTGAGCCTGCCCTTGGCGTCGTAGACTTTATAACCCCACTTGCCAGACCAGCGGCCGATCTCAACCATGCCATCGCTGCCGTAAACGGCGACGCCGTTCTCCTGATCGGACATGCCGTAAGGAGTCCAGATGCGTTGCTCGAAGATCATCGCTTCGCCGCCGGGATAGTTAAAGGTGATGTTCATCGAATCCGGGGTTTGCTGATCGTCATCGAAGAAGACTTTGCGGCCCCAACCAGAGGCAGAGATGGGAGCGTCGACATTGAGCGCCCACCGGGCCATATCCATCTGATGGACGCCGTCGTTGCCCATGTCGCCAGTGCCGAAGTTCCACCACCAGTGCCAGTTGTAGTGAAAGCGGTTTTCGCGGAAGGGAGTGGCGAGGGCGGGGCCGGTCCAGAGATCGTAGTCCACTTCTTTGGGTGGGGTTGAATCCTGGTGCATACCGATGTTGTCGCGAAGCTGGACGTTCCAGGCCTTGGCCATGCGGACCTTGCCGATTTTGCCGGAGTGGATCAAGGCCATGGCGCGCTGGGCGGAGGCACGGCTACGGGCCTGTGTGCCAACCTGCATGATGCGCTGGTATTTGGCAGCGGCTTCGAGCATGAGGCGGCCTTCACGG
>JBKJUN010000625.1:0-12823 GCA_046590555.1 Bryobacter sp.
GCAATGACTCTATCTGATTTCTGGCCAGCTTGAAAATGAAATCGGCATTATGCTGAAGCTGACGCAATGCACGAGCTTTCTCTAAGCTACGCAACGGTGGAATCGGTGGTCGAGTCAGTCGCTGAACTCGAGGCAACGCGAGTGATCTCAATCACGTTGCTCGCCGGTGAACTTAGCGGCGTATTGATCGAAGCTTTTCGCTTCAGTTTTCCTATCGCGGCAGCAGGAACGATTCTCGAAGATGCGGCTCTCGTCATCCAAAACGAACGAGTCACAATTTACTGCTCGGGCTGCAATGCGATCGAGAGACTTGCGAGTATTCAAAGCTCCTGCTGTCCCAGATGCGGACAGCCATCAGGCGACGTTCGTAGCGGGCAAGATTTTACGATTCAATCCATTGAGATTGAAACCGACAAGGAACTGCAACATGAACACACGCATCGTTGAACTTCGCAAGAATATTCTGAACAAGAACGACACTCTGGCCCAGGATCTCCGTTCTCTCTTTCATGCCGCTGGGGTGACTGTTTTCAATTGGGTCTCGAGCCCTGGTACAGGAAAGACTGAATTGCTCAAGCAAACGTTGATTCGACTCAAGGCTCAGGGCTTCCACTCTGCCGCGCTTGTTGGCGATCTTGAGACCGACAACGACGCGCTAAGGCTAGCCGAGAGTGGATCCCCGGCAAGGCAGATCAAGACGCATACGCTCTGCCACCTCGAAGCCGATATGGTGGAACGCAATCTAGAAGGCTGGAAGCTTGAGGATTTGGATTTCCTCTTTATCGAAAATATCGGGAATCTGGTTTGTCCTGCGGCGTGGGATCTGGGTGAGGATGTTCGCATCGTTCTTCTCAGCGCCACTGAGGGGGAGGATAAACCTCTCAAATATCCGAAGCTCTTCCATACCGCAGACGCAGTTGTTTTGACCAAGATGGACCTTGCCGGCCCTTGCGAGTTTGACCGCCACAAAGCAGAAGCAAATGTTTTCGCGATTCGACCGGGAATTCCGATTTTGGCGACTTCGGCCAAGAATGGACACGGGCTCGAGGAGCTTTGTAACTTTCTTGTGTCGTTCCGCAAGGAAATGTAGAGGATGCTTAAAGCCCATTTCAATCGAGCCGACAAAAAGGCGATGCTCGGGCAAGTTTGGAGGATGGACACTCTTACTGGAACCTGCTCTCAGGAGATGATTGAAATCATCAAGTTTTATCAGTATGATGCCAATCTGAATGTTCGTGGCGCGAGACTGAAACTCGACGGAAAGATCTATCCGATTCAGACGTGCGCTGGCCTCAATCAATCCCCACTGGCCTTGCTCAACCTGAGTGTTGCTGGTCATTCCAAATTCTATAAAGCTCCAGTCAAGGATCCGTCGCTATATAGCGAGGCGAAGTCGAAGTTTGAACGCTGCGGCGCTGTCTAAAGCATGGCCCTGCGTTATACTCGCAGGGCCATTACGATGTTCACCGGCATTCATTCCGTTCTTGCCGCTGTGCTTTTGAGTTCAGCATTTCTGCTTTCATGTACGCAGCCTCGTGATTCCTTTACAGTTTCATTGCTGCGGCAGAAGACCAGCGCTGGCAAAAATCTTGGGCAGCCGGAGCTAGTACCCACGGAAACAAGCTTCCGCAAAAACGAACTCATTGCGATTCAAGTTCAAGTTGCGAAGACCGGCTTCTTCTACGCCTTTCAGGCCGACGATCAAGGAACTTTTGATGTTCTCTATCCACCGGCTTCTGGAAGCCCTCCTGCTCCCTTGACCACACAACTGAGACTACCCACGGAAGAAGCCCTTTGGCTTGGTTTCATTAGTTCATCCGTGACTTTGGCCTGGAGCCCCCGGCGAATCGATAGTCTCGAGCTGGCGATCGACCGGAGCGAAGTGGAACAAGACAGCATCCGGGCAATCCGCGATCCGCAGGACGCAAAGAAGCTGGAAGAGATCCTCAATCAACTCCTCAGGAGTTCAAGTGGCGAGATTGTCGCCCGGCGCATCCTGCTTAAAGTGGATTAGTCGCGTGCGCGATCGAGCACCGAGAGCCGCCACTTACCGTCCTTCAATGCAAATTGGCCTCGCACCATCAGCGGGCTTCGAACAACAGTCGACTGAACGTAGCCGCGTACCCCTTTGACGGTCTCTACCAATACCCAATCAAAGCTGCCACTAGACCGCTTTGCTTCCACGCGTTTTACGATGTCGAAAGCAAGAGTGGCAACAACGGCTCCATCTCTGTCAGGGGTCTGTCGCAGGGGCAGCGCATCGCGCAGCACGACCAGATAGTCCTGGCCGTCCAACTCTCTTGGAAACTTCCAGGCCACATAGGGTGAGACATAAATTGAAGGGGCCTCTCGAAAGAAACCGAGTTCCAGCAAGTCAGCGAGTACATCCCAAATGGCACCGTCCTTCTGGTCCACCTCCCAGCGATTGGAAAACTTCAACCAGCCCTTCTCGTCCTTGTCGCCAAAACCACCGGCAATGACATCTTCGTCAGTAAGTTTTTTGAGAGCCTTTGAATCGCGCTTCGCCACAGCAGCCTTTAAGCGGGTAACGAAAGCAGAGAATCCCGGCTCACGCTTTTCTTCACTCACGGGTGCAAGTTGTCCAGCCTGTGCCAAGAAGAAGAGCGCCAACAGGATGTGCATGGACACCAGTGTCCCACTCGGGGGAATAGAATAGGCTCAATGCGGTCAAGTCTCTTATGGATCCTCGCGCTAAGCACAGCCTCATGGGGCTTTTCCCCGGAAGATGAATTCTTTGAAAAGAAGATTCGTCCTGTACTCGATTCGCAATGCATTGGATGCCACAACGCCAAACTGAAGGCACCCTTTGGTGGCCTTCGCCTGGATACCAAGGCCGCCACGCTTAAGGGTGGCGATTCGGGGCCGATTCTTGTGCCAGGGAAGCCCGAGGAGAGTCTGATCCTTAAGGCACTCAGCTACGAAAACCGCAAGCTTCAGATGCCGCCGACAGGCAGGCTCAGTGACGCAGTGATCGAGGACTTTCGGCAGTGGATCGCGATGGGTGCGCCAGATACGCGTATCGAAACGGCTCCGCTTGTCTCCAAACAAGACACTAAGCCGAATTGGGCATTTGAGCTTCCAGTTAGAGTACCGGTGCCTAAAGTAATTGACCAATCCTGGCCACGAACAAATGTGGACCGCTTTCTGCTGGCCAAACTTGAGTCGAAGCGACTTCATCCCGCTGCGGCAATAGGACGACGCCAGTTCTTGCGCCGTATCAGTTTCGATCTCATCGGGCTGCCACCAACTCCTGCTGAAATCAAAGCTTATGTTTCTGATACTTCGGCAAATGCAGATGAAAAACTGGTTGACCGCCTTCTTGGCTCCCCGCACTATGGCGAACGGTGGGCTCGTCATTGGCTCGATCTCGTGCGCTTTGCCGAAACCAACGGCCATGAATTCGATAACGAGAAACCAGATGCGTGGCGCTATCGCGACTATGTCATTCGGGCACTCAACCAGGATCTCCCTTACGATCAATTCATCCGTGAGCATTTCGCTGGTGATTTGCTGTCGCGACCTCGCCTGAGCCAGAACGGTTCCTTTATTGAATCTCCGATTGCGACAGGCTTCTTCTGGTTTGGCGAAGTCCTCAATAGCGCTACAGACTCGGCGAAGACTCGGGCAGATCGAGTGGACAATCAACTCGATGTGTTGAGCAAAACTTTTACTGGCCTTACCTTGTCCTGCGCTCGCTGCCACGATCATAAGTTCGACCCGCTTCCGACCAAGGACTACTACGCCATGGCCGGCATCATGCATAGCAGCTACTCGCGTGAAGCTGTCATCGATAGCCCGCAACGTATCAGAGATATTGAAGAAGCAAGAGCGGCAATCGCCAAACAACATAAAGAGCCAACCATCGATGGCGGCAAGGTCAAGCTCCGCCCCGGAGATCAACTGATTGAATTCAAGGATTGGCGAATGGAGGGGCAGGCTTTTGCCGCGACACTCAGAGGAACGGTTGCGAATTCAAGAGGCGAAGGCTCGATGGCGCTGACCGGATCGTTAACCTCGAGCAAATTCCGGATGCCGAAGATGTACTTGCATGTTCGAGTGCTCGGCTCTACACCGGACAAAAAGGTCTTCAGCGGAGGCGACCTTCGAGTCACTCTGGTGGCTGACGATCATAAGACCGCTCACTTCTTTCCACTTCCGGATTGGCAATGGAAAACTACTCGCATGACCAAGGAAATTGGACGTGAATGTTATTTCGAGATTGTGGATCGTAGCCGGACTGGCTACCTTGCGCTAGCCCAAATTGTGCTCTCCGATGACGAGAAGCCTCCCACTGTCGAAGGAGGTGCGTTGCCGGCTGAGTTGGTGGAACCGCCTGTCGAGATTCCTGAGACCACCTTCGCACTCGTGAGTATGGATGAAGCACCTAATGACACCAAGCTTCACATACGGGGAAGCCATGAGAACCTGGGACCGCCTGTGCCGAGGGGCTTCATGAATTCCGTCTGGAAGAATGACACCCCGATTCAGAGCGATCACAGCGGCAGACTGGAACTGGCAGGTTGGGTGGCTAGTTCGAAGAATCCTTTAACTGCTCGCGTGATTGTCAATCGTGTCTGGCAGCATCACTTCGGGCAGGGCCTGGTGCGGTCGGTTGACAACTTTGGCCGTATGGGCGAGGAGCCGAGTAATCAACAATTGCTTGATAGTTTGGCCGTCGAATTCATCGAGGAGGGGTGGAGCCTGAAGAAGCTGCATCGCAAGATTGTACTCTCGGCCGCCTACCACATGGCTAGCGCAGCCAAACAGGACCCACGCAACGATCTCTTGTCGCATTTGCCGCCGCGCAGGCTGGACGCCGAGTCGCTTCGCGATTCTATGCTTGCTATCTCCGGTTCGCTTGACCAGACTCTCTATGGCCCCTCCGTAATGCCACATGTCAGCGCGTATCAGGATGGTAGAGGCAAGCCTATAAGCGGCCCGCTCGACGGTAAGAACCGCCGCTCAATTTACGTTCAGGTTCGACGAAACTTTCTCTCGCCCATCTTTCTCACCTTCGACTACCCACTCCCCATCTCGACTCTTGGGGCACGCGGAGCGTCTACAGTGCCCGCTCAGGCTTTGCTGATGATGAACAATGAATTTGTTCTGCTTCAGGCCCAGCGTTGGGCAGAGTCTTCGGCATCGCAATCGGACCGTTTGGGCTGGCTCTATGAAACGGCCTTTGCAAGAGAAGCACTGCCAGAGGAACGTGCGCTGGCCGAAGATTACCTGAGGACCCACGACTGGACCAGCCTCTGTCATGTCCTGCTGAATACAGCGGAGTTTCTCTATGTCCAATAAGCCAACGCGTCGAGAGGCGCTCTGTCGAGGGGCCAACGGCTTTGGCGGCCTTGCTCTGCTTCATATGCTGGCCGAAGAGTCGCGTGCGGCTTCGAAACAACCGCACTTTGCAGCGAAGGCCAAATCGGTCATCTTTCTCTATATGGATGGAGGGCCGTCGCAGATGGATAGTTTCGATCCCAAGCCGCGTTTGAACAAAGAGAATGGGCAAAAGCTTCCCTTCAAGCCTCCCACCACAGTCTTCAACATTGGCGATAAGATCTACGGGTCGCCCTTTCAGTTCAAGCAGTATGGGCAATCCGGTACGCCTGTAAGTGAACTCTTTCCACACCTCGCTACTTGTGTCGACGACATGGCCATCATCCGCTCGATGGTTGCGGATCACAGCGAACACACTGCTGCCAACTACTTTCTGCATTCGGGCTCTGGCTTTCAAGGGCGTCCAAGCATGGGTGCCTGGGCTAACTATGGTTTGGGTAGCGAGAGTGAGAACTTGCCGGGCTTCATCGTTCTCGATAACGGACTCGTACCGCCTGGAGGTATCGATTGCTTTGGTGCTGGCTTCCTGCCGGCTTCCTATCAGGCAACGCTCTTTCGTCGTGGCGAACACCCCATCGCCGACCTCAGGCCGATCGATAAGACACCGCAGGAGCAGCAGGACAAACTCGGCCTGCTGGCAAAACTCAATCAGGGAGTTCTCGCCCGTTTCGGTGCAGTGAGCGAGATCGAAGCCACTATCCAAAACTACGACCTCGCATTTCGTATGCAGAGTGCCGTCCCAGAACTGCTCGACATCTCAAAGGAATCAGAAGCCACGCGTAAGCTCTACGGACTGGATGAAGAGATGACTGCCGAGTTTGGCAAGAGTTGTCTTACGGCCCGCCGTCTGGTTGAGAAGGGTGTCCGCTTCATTGAACTTCTCACGCCAGCCCGTAAGGGTCTCGACCGTTGGGACCAACACTCAAACCTCGAAAAGGGCCACAGGATCAATGCGCAATCAACAGACAAACCGATTGCTGGGCTGCTGAAGGACTTGAAGGGGAGAGGGCTCCTCAAAGACACGCTCGTGATCTGGGGAGGAGAATTCGGTCGCACGCCCTGTGCCCAGTTCCCCGACAATGGCGATACTACTCAGATTGGTCGAGATCATAATCCCTTTGGCTACACGATGTGGATGGCTGGCGGTGGAAGCAAGCCCGGCTATGTCCACGGTGCCACTGACGAGTACGGTTATTTCGCTGTCGAAAACAAGGTACACCTGCATGACCTGCACGCCACCATGCTCCACCTGCTTGGCCTTGACCATCTGAAGTTAACCTTCCGCTACAGTGGCCGCGACATGCGACTCACCGATGTTTTTGGCAACGTCGTCAAAGAGCTACTGGCCTAGTCCACAACATGCTAGCTTGAGAATCTGTCATGAGCACACACAACGAGTCTATCCGCTACATTCTTGATGCTTGGAAATTGATGGCCGGAAGGATCCCTGGATCCGCGATCACTCACGAAAACGGCCTAGCCAATTGTTTCAGCAACACACCACTGGCTTTTTTGAATGTCTCTCTGTTTGACCGGGCCATCACGGATCTTGCCACCCTCGACAAAGGCCTTGGCCGAGCAATTCGGGAGGCAGAATCCTGCCCTTACGCCTGGCTGCATGCCTTATGTACAGACGAATTGCCTACAGGCTGGGAAGACACCGTCACCGCCCATTCCATGGCCTCAATCATGGCCTTGACCGGCATGGAAGCAGACAAATTGATTGAGCCCATTCGCCCTCTGCCTAGTCTCGATTGGCGCCCCGTGACAGACATCAAAACGGCTACGGATCTGGCTCATCTGAATGCGCATGCTTACGGCATGCCTTCTGAACTTTTCGACCCCATGTGTAATTTGCACATCTGGCAGGAGGACTGCATCGCCATGGTCGGTTATCTCAACGACCAGCCAGTCACCGGCTCTGCCGCGCTTCCTGTTGCAGGCACGATCTACATCGCCTTTGTAGCCAGCCATGCCGATCACCGCGGCAAAGGTTATGCCGAAGCCTGCATTCGACAGGTCGTCGATGCGGCTACCCCATTGATGAGCAGCACTCGCATCACGCTCCACGCCTCTGACGCAGGACGGCCGCTTTACGCGCAGATGGGCTTTGCAGCGTCAACAAAGTTTGCGCTCCTTTCTGTGGTTACGCCAGGGGCAGAAGCTCACTAGCAAACATTATTAGCGTTGCGATAAACATCAGCGCAGCGCAAAGCCAACCAAGACTACGAAGGGTGAAGCCATTGCGATGTTCACCCATAACATCCTCACGGCTGGTCAAAAGTACAACAAGCACCAGAAGGGGCGGGGCCAAAACTCCGTTGAGTACCGCCGCCCAGAAGAGCATCTTCACTGCATCGAAGCTGGCAAAGTCGAGCCCGAGACCAATCGACATCGCAAGGCCAATCACGAGATAAAAACCGACAGCGTGTTTGGGCTTTGCATCGAGTGATCCAGACCATCCTGCAGCCTCGGATATTGCATAGGCGCAAGAGCCAGCAAGGACAGGAACACCTAACATACCGGCACCAATCAGGCCAAAGCTGAAGAGCAGGAATGCACCGTCACCCGCTAGCGGCCTTAAGGCTTCGGCCGCCTGTCGTGCGGTGGCAATGTTTGTATTTCCATTGGCATGCAAGGTGGCCGAAGAGGTAAGAATGATGAAGAACATTACCAGGTTGGAAAAGAACATTCCTGCAGTAACGTCATTCCTTAACGACCGCAATTCTTCTGGCGTCGCGCCCCTGCGATCCTCGAGATCGACTCTTCCTTTGGAAATATCAACTTCGACTTCCTGAGCGGCACCCCAAAAGAATAAATAAGGCGAGATGGTTGTGCCCAAAATTCCAACGAGAGTTGCCCAGTATTGAGGGGTCCAGGAAAATGTCGGCACCAAGGTGGCCTTGGCAACGGCAAGCCAATCCGGGTGGGCGAGAAAGGCCGACACTACATAGGCAAGCAAGGCCAATGTCAACCATTTGAAAATCCGCACGATTGTGCGGTAGCTGGTGAAGATTAGCAGGGCTAGAATGAAGACGGTGTAGATAGGCGTCCAAATGGAAGAAGACACGCCAGTGAGCAGTTCGGTGACGTCGGCCATGCCACCCAAATCAGCAGCAATATTAACCACATTCGCTGTGATCAATAGAAGACAGGCCATCCAGAGGATTTTTCGCGAATAGTAGGTACGGATCGCGCCAGCCAACCCCAAGCCAGTTACCATCCCCAAACGACCGCACATCATTTGTACAGCAGTCATGAGCGGAAACGAGAAAATTGCCGTCCACAACATCTGAAATCCAAACATGGCTCCGGCAACTGAGTAAGTGGCGATGCCGGAGGGATCATCATCAGCCGCGCCGGTAATCAGGCCGGGGCCAAGGTTTGCGAAAAATCGATGCACCCTGTTGGCTAAAGCAGTTTTCATTGGATCTGCCTTAGAGCTAGGAAGAGGATGCTAGCTCTGTTTGACTGATTGCCAATTCCGCTCCCGGGCACTCTTGAGCACGGCATCGGTAACGTAGTCGGTCTGGAGCGCTTCACGGAAAGTGGGGCTCGGGATGGTTCCCTCCCCTAATCCGGTGACGAAGTCTGCGACCTGATGAACAAAGCTGTGTTCGTAGCCGATCTGAAGGCCTGGTACCCACCAGTTCTTCATGTAGGGCTGATCGCCGTCAGAGACGTGGATATTGCGCCAGGCGCGAAGCTTTCCCTCATCGGCATAATCGAAGTACTGCAGGCGATGCAGATCGTGGAGATCCCAGAAGAGTGAAGCTTTTTCGCCGTTCATTTCAAGGGTGTAAAGGGCCTTATGGCCTCTGGCGTAGCGAGTGGCTTCAAAGGTGGCCAGGGAGCCGTTGGCGAAGCGGGCCATGAAGATGCTGGCGTCGTCGATGCCGACCTTCTCAACCTTGCCAGTCAGGTTGTGCATGCGTTCTTTGACGAAGGTTTCAGTCATTGCCGAAACTTCTACGATAGGGCCATTGAGCCACATCGCGGTGTCGATGCAGTGGGCCAGAAGGTCGCCGGTGACCCCGCTGCCAGCGACATCAACGTCGAGGCGCCAGAGGGCAGCCCCGCCCTGAGGCAAGTCCGCATTGATGGTCCAGTCCTGGAGGAACTTTGCCCGATAGTGGAAGATTCTGCCTAGACGGCCCTCATCCACCAGTTGCTTTGCCATCGTAACGGCGGGCACACGGCGGTAGTTGTACCAGACCATGTTCTTGACGCCGGCCGCTTCTACGGCTGCGACCATCTCTTCAGATTCTGTTGCGTTGCGGCCAAGCGGCTTCTCGCACAGGATCATCTTGCCAGCTGCTGCGGCGGCGAGGGCGATCTCTTTATGTGTGTCATTGGGACTGGCGATATCGATCACATCGATATCCTTGCGCTCGATCAGTTTGCGCCAATCCGTCTCGATCGATTCATAGCCCCAGTTGTCGGCGAAGGCTTGAGCCTTGTCTGCACTGCGGGCACAGGCAGCTTTGAGAACGATGTCGTAGTCGAGGGGGAAGAAGTTTCCGGCCTTGCGGAAGGCATTGGAATGGGCGCGGCCCATAAAGCCATAGCCCACCATGCCGATGTTGAGTTTTTGCTTTGCCATGATGATTTACTCGTTCCAGCCGTGGGCTTCTCGCACCGTGATCATGGTGGCGAGGATACTGTTCCACGTCTCTTGCTTCATGAGAGTTTCGTTGGTGAACATGCAGCCATCCCAGCAGATGTGCCGGGCAGCCTTGGTGAGATTCCCCTGCCCATCCCGCAGCCAGTAGCCTGCATCGTGGGCAACTTGCAGCTTTCCGTTAGGATCGGTGGGCAGACAGTGACGGCCTGTCTTGTCGTGCGATCCAGCGCCCTTGACTGTTGCGTCGTTTTGGGCAACGTGGAAATCGAAGGTCCAGGGGCGCAAGGCATTTGTCATTTGCGTCAAAGCGGCTTCAAGCGGCTTGCGGTCAGACCAGTCGTAATTGTCAGGGAGCAAACGATGCTCGGGAGCGTTGTAGCCCATCGTGTAGAGCAATGTGTGCGCCATGTCGGCCTGGAAACCAACTGTCTCTGGCTCACCAGTCAGCTCAAGCAATTCGTGCATGTACTTCCAACTGTGCATACCACCCCAACAGATCTCGCCCTCGGCAGCGAGACGCTCGCCAAAGCCTTTGGCGATTACAGCAGCTTCTTTGAAGGTCTGGGCAATTTTCTTCTGATTGCCGGCTGGGTCCTGAGCCCAGTCATGGGGAGAGCAGGCCGAATCGATGCGGACGATTCCATTCGGACGAATGCCAATCTGGCGAAGGCGCGATGCGATTTGACAGGCCTTGCGAACACTAGTCAGGAAGGACTGGCGTTCTTCATCGCTGCCCATCGCAGAGCCACCGCCGGTGGGTGGCCAGACAGGTGCAACGACACTACCGATGGCGAGGCCTTTGCTGGCAATTTTGTCAGCGAGGGCCTGGATGGCAGAGTCGTCAGAATCGATGCTGGTATGAGGTTCAAAGAGAAAGAGATCAACACCGTCAAAGCGAATGCCGTTCACTTCGGCCTTTGCCGTCATGTCGAGCATGGTGTCTAGATCGATGGGTGGTTCGGAGTCGGGGCCCTTACCGACGAGGCCGGGCCACATGGCGTTGTGGAGCTTGGGAAATGCGTTCGACATTGCCAATACAGCATATCAATCAGGGCTCTCGCTGGAACAAAAAATGGGCTAGCATCAAATTATGCGTTGGGATCAAGGCCATCAAAGCGACGACGTCGAAGACCGTAGAGGCGAAGGCGGCAATGCCCCAATGGGCATAGGAGGAGGCGGATTTGGCGGCATGCGAATCGGTCTCGGAGGACTGGTTGTCCTCGGGATTCTCAGCTTTGTCTTTAAGGTGGATTTGCTCAGCCCCTTTCTGGGTGGAGGAGGAGGCGGAGGCGGGATGGCACCTGTCAGCTCGCGACGTGAACCGAGGGTGAAAACTGCTGAAGAAGAGACGCTCAAGCAATTTGTGAGCTTTGTGTTGGATGATGCACAAAACACTTGGACAAAGGTTCTTCCTGAGCAACAGGGTGTATCTTACAGGCGCGCCAAACTGGTCTTGTTTCGCGACTTCGTCCGAAGCGGCTGCGGAGACGCCGAAGGCGCAATGGGCCCGTTTTACTGTCCAGCCGATGAGAAAGTTTACATCGACTTGAATTTCTACGACGAGTTGAAACGTAAGTTTGGGGCACCTGGAGACTTTGCTCAGGCCTACGTAATTGCCCATGAACTGGGTCATCATTTGCAGAATATTTTGGGGATCGAGCGCAAGGTGCGCATGGCGCAAGAGCGAAATCCAAGAGCGCAAAAACAACTCAGTGTCCTGATGGAGCTGCAAGCGGATTGCTTTGCCGGAATATGGGCACATGAGACGGCGCAAAGAAAATTGCTTGAAGCCGGCGATGTGGAGGAAGCACTCGGTGCCGCTTCTGCCGTTGGTGACGATCACATTCAGCAGATGAGTACCGGGCGCGTCAGGCCGGAGAGCTTCACGCATGGATCTTCGGCGCAACGCAAGGAATGGTTTGGCCGTGGATTCCAGACTGGTAAGGTTACTGAGTGCAACACGTTCGCGGAAAATTGAAATCTGAATTCAATCAGTGTCTGAGATTGACAGTTGAATACGATGGCGGGAAATACAGTGGCTGGGCAGAGCAACGTAATGCTCGTACGGTTATGGGAGAACTTCGTACGGCACTTGAGCAAGTGCTGGGCGGAAAAGTAGAATTGGTTGGGGCGGGCAGAACAGATGCGGGAGTACATGCACGAGGCCAGGTTGCGCACGTCAAATACTCAGCAGCCAAGCCAGCCGTGGAAGCTTTTGTACTCACGCAAGTGAATCAAAAGTTGCCCGCAGAAATCAGCATCAGAAAACTTCACAAGGCCCCGCTGGTATTCCATGCCCGGCATGATGCATCAGAGCGAGAATACGTCTATCAGATTGCCACCCGCAAAACAGCGTTTGAGAAGCGTTATGTTTGGTGGATCAAAGAACCGCTCAACGTTCCAGCGATGCAGGCAGCGGTTGCACTTATCGTGGGACGGCATGACTTCAAGTGCTTCCAGGCGCAGGATCCAGGCAGGCCCAATGAGTCTTCTATCGTAGTAGTGGCGCGGGCAGAAATCGAAGTTCTCGAAGACAGATTGTTGTTTCGAATTGCGGCTTCACACTTTGTTTGGCGGATGGTGCGCAGGCTGGCTGGGGTTCTCGTAAAACTGGGTCTGGGCGAGATCACGCAAGCGGATTTCGAAAAGTTGCTTGAGGGCAAAGAAGACCCACGCCTCGATGTAGCCGCCTGGACAGCACCTTCATCTGGACTCTTTTTTGAAAAAGTGCGCTACAGCTAATTCATTTTTTCGTGACAGAAGGTGCAGTCGTTAGACACTTTCTTCTGGCGATGGCAATCCATGCACGAGCCCATTGACAGGTCTTTCGTCTTTGCC
>JBKJUN010000677.1:0-1413 GCA_046590555.1 Bryobacter sp.
GTCCGCAAATCAGACCTCACCAAAACCAGCGCAGGCATCCTCGCCATCCGATTGATGGCCCTAATGCCAGAAGCCCGCGAAATCTTCGACAAACACCGCGAAGCCAAGTTAGCTACATAACAACCACCTACTAACAGGCCCAACAGCCGCAAGATCTCTGACAATTGAATCCGTCCAATCCACTCCTTCCGGGACTGCGCCACAACTGCGCGCACAGCCGAGCAATCTCACCCCTGTGCGCGTAGCATCCTGATTCCACGACGCACATAATCCGCCCCACTCACCACCGTCCCAACAGCCGCAAGCAAACGAAGCCAATACAACCAGGACTCTTCGAGCGTAAAGCACCCGGCCAGCATCGTCAATTGAATCACCGTACTCGTCTTCCCATGAATCGATGGCGAAAAATCCTCGCGCCCTGTACGCCGGTACACCACCCAGCTCCCCACCAGAATCAGCGCATCCCGAAACAGAATCATCACCATCAACCAATCTGGAATCCGCCCCATCTTCCACCACGCCAGCGTCGCCACCACCACCCAGACCTTATCCCCGATCGGATCCAGCAACTCCCCCAACTTCGACTCAACACCCATCTTCCTGGCCAGCCATCCGTCGAGCGCATCCGTCCACGACACCCAAAAGAAAATCGTCCACGCCCATGCGTGCTGCTCGAGGATCATCCACCCGATCAGCGGTGCCAAGAAGACTCGACTTAGAGATAGAAAATTAGGAAACCAACGCATGTGCAACGCGATCCACCAGCTGATCGAAGTGAATCACTTCGTACAAACTAGGATCGCTCATAATCTTCGATACCAGCGCCACATGCATTGCATGCCCCGCCCGCTCCGCAACCACCTGACCCAAAATCGGCCGGCCAATCAAGGCCAAATCACCAATCAGATCCAGTACCTTATGCCGCACCGGCTCATTGGAATAACGCAAACCCTCAGGATTGAGCACACCCTGCCTTGTAAAACAAACCGCATTCTCAAGCGACGCCCCACGAATCAAGCCCATATTCCGCATTTGATCTAACTCATGCTCAAAACCGAATGTCCGGGCAGGAGCAATGTCTTCCGCATACCGATCCGGAGTTACTTCAAACTCCAGCTTCTGCCGCCCGACCATCGGATGATCAAAGAACACATCACAATTTAGAACGAACCGGTCCGACGGCACCATTCGGATCCGCTTCCCGTTCCCCTCAACCGCAATCTCCTTGGTTAACCTCAAATACTTCCGCTGCCGCCGTAACGTCTTCACCCCAGCCTCTTTCAACAAAACTACCCAAGGCAAACTTGAGCCGTCCAGAATCGGCACTTCCAGGTTATCGATCTCGATGATCGCGTTATCGATTTCCATGCTATACAAAGCGCTCAACAAATGTTCTGTAGTCGAGATCAAAAC
>JBKJUN010000717.1:0-5040 GCA_046590555.1 Bryobacter sp.
GTTTACGAACTGACCACTCGCAGCAGGCAACTGGAATCGCGATGCTGCTTAGCCACCGTCAGCTAGTCCTACAGGACCGCGACGCTGTCCTTCAATTCAAAGCAAAACTAACCCCTACGCAAAGAGTTACATTATGAAGGTGGATTCTCACTTTGAAATCAGCTTTCGAACGGCCCGCAGCCCGAACCCCCTCTTCTGCCACCCGGATTTCCTCGAACGCCTCGAATCCTACCGTACACAACCCATCGGCAAACGCGCTGCTCTCCTCCTCCAGCGCCTCTTGATCGACCCCGAACGCCTCCACTACAAGAGCACGCAGGGCGAAAACAAGGGCTGGCGCCGCTCCCGTCTCGGCGGCTCATCCGGTTCCCACTTCTACGCCTGGTGGGCACCCGCTGGCGCTCTTCCACTGAAGGCTTTCTCCAACACCCCCGCTGGTGCCCTCTTCCTTCGCGACATTCGTCACCACGACGACCACTCCCCCCTCCTTGCAAACAATTTTCCAGACGACTATCTCCCCATCACCGTACCCGAAGTCCGCCGTGAAGACTTCAGCCCGGCCCCCTGGACCCCCCAGCAAGCCAAATTCGCCAATGCCCGGGATAATGTTCGCATCCTCAAAGGCCACCCGGGCTCAGGCAAAACTACCGCCCTCCTTCATGCCGCCGATCAATCGCCCTCCACTAATATCCTCTATCTCACTTACTCGACTGACCTCGTCGCTCTCGCCCGTTCTTACTTTGATCGTTACTGCGCCGACTCTCGCCAGTACCACATCACAACTTTTCCTCAATTCTTGCGCACACTCCTCAACATCACCACTCCTCCCGTCCCCTTTACTGAACAACGCAAACGCTTCAGCGCCGAGCTTCTATCCCTCTCCCGCAATCTCGGCCCGTGGACCCAGAACATTCCTGCCCTCTTCGACGAATTCCATGCCCACATCATTGGCGAAGCACTACCCGCTCGCGTTGGCCGCTTCGCTGCCTGTAGCTTGCAGCGCCGTAACGAGTCCGATTATTTTGCTACTCGTTCCCGTTTCATCGGCGTCTCCGCCGCTGAGATGGCAAGCTCCACCGCCAAGCGCCTCGAAAAGTCTGGTGGCCCTATCGCCTCACGCTTCTTTCCTGACCTCCATCTCGCCTGGTCTGCCGTGGAACAACTCCCAAACCTGCCCAGCGATTTACTCCCTTGGGATTGCATTGCCATCGATGAATGCCAGGACCTCACTCCCATCGAAACTTTCTTCATCGCTCAACTCGCCAAAAGACTCCAGCAACTGCGCGGTCGCCCCATCCCCGTCCTCATCGCCGGCGACGAAGCCCAAACCGTCCGCCCCACAGACTTCGAATGGGGTTGGCTCAACGATATTTTCCATGCCGAAATCGCCACACCCAGCGTTTACAAACTCTCCGCCAATCTCCGCAGTCCCCGTCAAATTGCCGAACTCATCAATAAGGTTTGGGATCTATACGCCCATCTCGATAAGCGGGATCGCCCCTCAGGTCAAGGCTGGGCCTCGATCGAAGATGACGCCGCAGATCAAATTCTCTACTGCGCTGCCGCACCAGGAGAAGACCTCACCACGCTTCTCGCAGATCTTCAAACCCGGGAAGGCCTGGCTATTGTCTCTTTCGCTGAATCCAATCCCAACATCCCAGGCGCACTCACGCCCGCAGAAATCAAGGGCCTCGACTTTCACTCCGTCTGCGTGATCGACCCCGGCGCGCAACTTGAAAAAATTAAAAGCGCCCGTGGCTACTCTGTTGATATCGAAGACCTCTCCCGCCGCCTCGCCATTGATCAACTCCGCGTCGCTGTCAGCCGTCCCACCGAACGTCTTATCTGGCTCGACATCAGCCCTAAGCCTCTCCGCGTTAACGCCAGCCTCCTCTTTCTGAATGGTCCCTTGGATACCCATTCCGCTCTTACACCCGCCGCTCTTCTTAAATCCCTTCAGGAAGAAAACCTCGATCTCGATGAACGCGTGCAACGCTGCCAGGAAGATTCTAGGCAATATCTCGCGGTTCGGCCTGATCTTGCTTGGTCCCGTGCTCACCAGGCTGTAACACTCCTCGGTCATAAGGGCGAAATCAACGCTATTCTCGACCCTCTTACCCGCGAATCTGCCTACAACACACTCGCCGAAGTCTGCTTCAGCCTCAGCATGCGCAAGATCAAGCTCTCTCCGGAATTAGGCAATCCAAACCTTCTTCAGGAAGCAGCCCAAGCCGCCCGAAATATTCCAAACGAAGACCTGTCCACGTTGATCTTCGACATTTCAGAAATGCTGTATGCTACCAGCGGTGAAGAGGTCAACTTCGCCCTCAATCTCATGAGCCGTATCCCTGGCAAGCTCGAAAAGCTCCCGCCCTGGTTTCTCGTCGAACTTGCTGGCGAACCTGCCCGCTGGATTGCATTGTTACAGAGTGTCCAGCACATCAACGCAAACGCCGCTATCTGTGCTCGCGTCCTCCCGCCATTTTTCAAGGCGATCGGGCTCCCAGATGCCGAAGGTCGTTCTGCCAGGATTCGTGCCAGCGCCGTAACCGATCTCATCAAAGGGAAATTCTTTAAAGCCGCTCTCACCGTCATCGCCGAAATTCCAGAACGCAATTACAAACTTGAAGCCCAATGTCAGGAGGGCATCGGGGACCTCGCCGCCGCCGCAACTGCCCACATCGCCTACGGCAACCTGGAATCAGCCATCGATTGCTACCGCCGCGTCCCTGACATCCGCTTGGCCTTGTCTGCCATGAAGGAACTCAAAACGCCCTCTACCGCCGTCCCCGCTCTCGAGTGGATTGCGGCCATGCAGGCCCTCGCTGCCAAGCGTCCCGATAACTTCAATCGTGTCGTAAAGGCCGAAGAGAAGAAGCTGCTTGAGAACATCCTCGAGAGCTCCCTGGGCGTCCAGCGTAAGAAGCCCGGCGCCAAAAAGGCGGCAACCAAAGCGGTAACCAAAGCACCAGCAGCAAAGAAGTTGGCGGCTAAGAAGGTTGCAGCCAAGAAAGCCGGACCCAACTTTACCTCCCGCAACCCTTACTTCTAGATTTGTCGACGCCCTCCGCCAAGTGAACCGCAATGCCGGTCCGTTTTCCTTTGCCTGCGGCCCGATTGGCTGAAAACACCGGCAGACTTCGGCAAGTGGCCCGCCTGATCCGCACCCAGCAAAACACCCTATAAAATCAGGCCTTCGATGAGCTTCTTCCCCAATAGCTGCACCACTCAAGTCCATCTTGCTCTCTTTCCAGCCAGCCCATTCTTTTGAGAACAAGGCAACTTTCAAGAGCCACCCAGACCTGCCAACATTCACGAATTTGGCGAAATCCCGTCTGGGACAGGTCGCACCAGTTGGCACCCACTCTGGAAATGAGACTGTCTCCTCATCTACTTCTCCGTAAGGACAATGGCTGCACCAATTTGAAGAATGGCATCATTGATGTTAGAATTAAAGCACTTAAGATGCGAACTACAGTAGTGCTCGATGATGACGTAATTGAGCGCCTTCAGTCGGAGGCTCAGATTCGGGAAGTCAGCTTTCGCGGAACACTCAACGATGTGATTCGCGATGGGCTTGCGGTAGCGGAGCAACGACGGAACAGCGCAACGCCGTTTCTAGTGAAGGCTCGATTAATTGGTCTGCGGCCTGAGCTTAGTTATGACAGTGTTTCGCAATTGTTAGAGTTGGGCGAAGGCGAAGACTCGAGGTGACGCTACTTGACGCCAACATCCTGCTGTATGCGTATGATCAGAGTTCTCCTGCGCATGTTAAGATCCAAAATTGGCTGGAGACACTGCTCTCAGGCAAAGAGAGTGTGGGATTGCCCTGGGTGACTGCATGGGCTTTTGTGCGGATTTCGACCAACCCACGGTTGAATGAACACCCGCTTAGAGCGGAGGAGGCTATGGGGATCCTGGGAGAATTGCGTCAGCATCCCCTGGTTGTCATGGTGAACCCCGGCAGGAGGCACGAAGAAATGTTGCTTGAGCAGATGCTGAAGGCCCAGGTGAGGGGAAGAGTGACAACGGACGCTGTTCTTGCGTCTTTGGCCATTGAGAATGGGGCACGGCTGGCGTCGACCGATGTTGGCTTCAGGAGATTTACGGGCTTGAATTGGTTCAATCCGCTCGATTAGGATGGTTTTTATGGGCAAGTGTTTCCCTCAGCAGTGCCCCCGGTCGCCGAAAACTGGTCTGCTCCAGAGCAAGAATTGCCGCAGCAAAATCGACAAGCCCACGGTCAGCGGCAAGATCCAGAACTCCCAAAGTACCCGTTACATGCAGTCCTTGCTACTGCGCTACAGCAAATCCTGCACGCTCATCGATCAATACCAAATCCGCATGAATTGCAATCGCCAGCGCGATGGCATCCGTTTCGCCCGCATCGAGTCCCTCACTCTTGCTAGCCCGCTGGTGTCATGGATCTTAAGCCAGGCCGGCGGCTCTTGAATGGGGACGCTACCGGATGACGCGGAGCGCAGGCGCGCAGCCTGGAATGATGCTGTCGGTGGTGACTAAGGTGAGGTCCTCGGCGATGGCTTGAGCGATCAGGGCGCGGTCGAAGGGGTCCTGATGAAGAGGCAGCAGCGCAAAGAGCGCGGCAACATGTTCGGGCCGATGCAGAAGCGGTTGTAGGCTGAGCGCTTCGATGGTCTCGTCGAATCAGAACCGAGGGTCGCCCACCTCAAGTAGGCCGCGTATCGACTTGATCATTACTTCCCAGTAAGAGACCACACTCAGGTACGCGGGCCCCGCCAGGATCGCCGCTTTAGCCTCAGCCGAGAGGCGGTTGGGATCGCTCGTTGCCATCAGGGCGACGCCAGTATCGAGCAGATAGCGGGTCAGACTTCACCCGCAAGAAAGCGATCCAGGTCGATCGGCTCATCCCAGCCGGGTTTCAAGTGAATTTTGCCGCGCATAGTGCCGAATTTGACAACGCGGCGTTCCAGCGGAGGTGCCACCAGTTGCGCCACGGGCTTCCCGTTGCGAGTGATAACCACCTGCTCGCCCTCTTCAACCGAGCGCAGCAGTTCAGAA
>JBKJUN010000751.1:0-4092 GCA_046590555.1 Bryobacter sp.
ATCGGAAGGGCTCTGCTTACCAACCCGAAGATCATGCTACTCGACGATATTGGGTTGGATACCTTCAGTCGGTTCGTCGAGTAGCATGATCTTCGGGTTGGTAAGCAGAGCCCTTCCGATCGCGAGTTGCTGCTGCTGTCCACCGGAAAGATTGCCACCTTGACGATCAAGAAAATCCTTGAGAACCGGAAAAAGCTCGAACACGAGATCGTCGTATTTTCCATCGGCAGTGCCGGAGCGGGCGAATGTGCCCATCTTGAGGTTCTCCCGCACTGTAAATGTGGGAAGGATGCCGCGGCCCTGCGGAACATAACCTATGCCAGCATGTGCCCGCCTAAAAGTGGGAAGGGACGCGAGCTGCTGTTTGTCAAGTATGACGTCACCGCCGCTGCGATCCATGAGTCCGAGAATTGCTTTGAGCAGTGTGGACTTGCCGACGCCGTTTCGGCCAATCACGGCGACAAATCCGCCACTCTCAATCTTGAGATTGATGCCCTGTAGAGCACGCGAGTTGCCATAAAAAGCTTCGAGATTCCTTAGCTCAAGCACCGCTGATCCCCATCGACCCCAAATATACTTGTCGAACCTTCGGGTCGTTCTCGATGTTATTGACAGTTCCTTCCGCCAAGAGCTTTCCCTGATGCATAACGGAGATAATGTCGCCAATCTCCTTGACGAAACTCATGTCGTGCTCGACGACGATGATCGTATGCTTGCCTCTCAACCGGTTGCAGATATCGGCAGTTTTTTGGGTTTCCTGCACCGTCATGCCAGCCGTCGGTTCATCAAGGAGAATGAGCTCGGCGTCTTGTGCTAGCAGAAGCGCGATCTCTAGCCACTGAGTCTGGCCATGAGATAAGTGAGATGCAGGGACATTGAGATAGTCGTTAAGTCCAACGAACTCCGCAAGCTTGTTCAGACCGTCTGAGTCCGTGGATCCTGCCCAGCGGAACAAATTTGACAATACACTGTTGCGCTTGCAATCGGCAACTTCCAGATTTTCCCTCACTGTCAGTTGGCGGAAAACGCTAGGCACCTGGAATTTCCGGCCTACACCGACACGGGCTATTTCATACTCTTCCAGAGTGCTGAGCTCCGTGCCTTTATAAATGATGGAACCAGCGATTGGTGTAGCCTTGCCACAAATCAGATCAAGCGCAGTTGTCTTTCCGGCACCGTTCGGACCGATTAAGCAACGCAGTTCGCCTTTTTCAACCGACAGAGAAAGTTTGTCGACCGCCTGAAAACCGTTGAAACTCACGCTAACGTCTTTGAGCTCGAGGTGGATGGTCATTTTCCCCTCACCGTTCCGGTATTAGAAATCGATTTAGCTGAAGGGGTATCAAAGCCCGTTTTACGGACAATTTTTTCGAAGATGCTGGCAATACCGTTTGGTAAGAAGAGCACGACGAGCACGAACAGCGCGCCCATCACCAACGTCCACGTATCGAGGAATATTTCCGACTCGGAAAGGGCGCCTTGCATGCCGGCAACTAAAATAGCACCGAGCAATGCGCCCAATAGGCTCTGACGCCCGCCTACTGCGCACCATACAACAATTGAAAGGCTGAGTGGCACATTGAGGAACGTAGGCGAGGCGAATTCCATCACAATCGTGTAGAGCATGCCTGCAAGGCCTGCTATTCCGGCGGAGATACAGAATATCATCGTTTTGAACAATGCAACGTCATAACCGAAAAAGCGCACGCGTGCTTCCTGGTCGCGGATTGCCTGCAAGATGAGTCCAGCTTTGCTCTTCGTAACAGCAAGCGCGAAGAACAAGCAGACAGTGAGGCAGGTGGCAATGAGATAATAGGTCGTAGAGCTGTAGGCATCGAATGTGATGCCGAGAATCTCAAGTTGGGCAAGGTCTGTAATGCCGTTAAAACCACCAGTGGCCCATTGCTGGTCGATAATCAGAAGATTGACGACTACGAGAGTGGCCAATGTGATGATAGCCACGTACACGCCAGTAACCCGGCCGCGAAACATAAACCAAGCAAGAATTGCTGAGAAAATTACCGGAATCAAGATTCCCGCGATGATCGTGAAAGTCATCGAGTAGAATGGCTGCCAGAACCATGGTAGAGCGGCGACGTTATTCCAAACCATGAAATCTGGAAGGCCTTCGGAGCCCGTATGTACGGGTATGGTTCTGAGCTTCAGGCCCATCGCCATACAGTAGGAACCAATGCCGAAACTGGCGGCCTGACCGAGATTCAGGATGCCCGCGTAGCCCCATGATAGCGACAATGCCATGGAGACCATGGCTAGTACGAGGTAACGGTCGATGCGATTCAGAAGGAAGTCGTCCTTGATTACCAGTGGAAGCGCGAGAATAACAAGGCAGACCAAGCCATATACAGCAATCTGCAGTAGGGTTTTGTTGGATCTCATGTCCTCACTCGCGCAACGAAGAGGCCTTGTGGACGGAATCTTATGAGCACTACGATAGCGATCAGAACAAGTGCTTTTGCGATTGTGTCATTCTGCCAGTAGGCAAGTAATCCGGTGAGTTGGCCGAGGAGGAAGGAGCTCGCGACAGTGCCGAGTAGACTTTGGACGCCGCCAAGCACGACGACAAAAAATGCATCAACTACATAGCCGGTACCCATTTCTGGAGATACACTTTTAAGAGGTGAAACAAGCGCGCCCGCGAGCCCCGCAAGACCAGCGCCATAGGCAAATGTGCCGGTATAAATGCGGTCGGCGTCGATGCCGAAAGCGGTCGCAGTATTCCGGTCCTGAACGACGGCGCGCAATTTCATGCCTACAGTTGTCTTATTGATTAGATACCATGTGACTCCGAAGAGGGCGGCGCCTGCGATAATAATGAACAGCCGGTAGGCGGAGACGTCGACGCCGAATAGGTTGACGGTCGAGGCTAGGTTTGGAGGCATTTCGACATAGCGGAGTTCGCCCCCAGCTGCTAGCCGTACGGCCTGTTGCAGGATTACGCCGATGCCCCATGTCGCCAGGATGGTGTCAATCGGTCGCTTGTAAAGGTGCCGTATCACGCTGCGCTCGATGATGGCCCCGAGAATTGCAAGTCCGGCAAAGATGAGGATTAGGCCCGGGAAGAGGGTAATGCCGAGGAAAGTCTTGAGTGCCCATGCGCCATAGGCACCTAGCATAATGAACTCGCCGTGGGCCATATTGATCACGCCCATCGAACCATAAATAATCTGCAGGCCTAGTGCGACGATCAGCAAGATTGAGCCGATGCTGAGCCCGGTAATGAATTGTTCAATAAAAAATTCCATTGGTCACGGCCCATAGGTTGGACCGCGGCGACCTATAGACCGCCGCGGACTGTCGTAAAGCTTAGATTTCCTTCAAACCTGCTTCGGTGCACTTCTGATTGGGATAGGCCGCATAGGGATCGGGTGCCTTCCATTCCGCTGAATCCTTGAGTATCTCGAACTGGCCATCTGATTTGGCTACAGCGATCTTTGGCCACAGCCAGGTATGGAGATTCTCTTTCTCAAGACGGATCTTGCCTTGCGGTGCAATCAATTCCTGACCCTTGATTGCCTCGCGGATGGTGTCGGGTGAAATATCGCTTCCTGCCAGCTTTTCGATGGCCTGCTTGAAGAGATACATCTGGAAATAGCAAGGTTCCGATACGAAATGGGTGACTTTGTCGTCGCCCCAACGCTTTTTGTAAGCAGCAACAAACTTATCGTTCTCTGGCGACTTATGGACCATAAAGTAAGGAGCCGAAGTGAAGTGGCCAGCTGCAGCTTCGCCACCCATGGCCGCAACCTCGTTTTCGGAGGTTGTAAGGCTTGCCATCGGCATCTTTTGAGGATCAAGACCAGCGGCGCGATACTGGCGGTGCAATGCAACCACCGAGTCTCCGACCACAGTCGAGAAGATCACATTCGGTTCCGTGCTCTTGATCTTGTTTATCACCGAACTGAATTCCGAATGTCCGAGCGGCACGTACTCCTCGTTCACTACTTCACCACCCAGCTTTTCGAGTAGTTTCTTGCAGTAATTGTTCTCTTCCTTTGGATAGATGTAATTCGATCCGATGAGGAAAAACTTCTTGCCGAACTTCTCGACTAACCAGGGTACAAATTCGTCCTG
>JBKJUN010000825.1:0-6547 GCA_046590555.1 Bryobacter sp.
TGGCGTTCGAATTTCATGGCTCATGTTGGCTAAAAACTGGCTGCGTGCGCGTGCGCTAAGTTCGGCCTGTTTGCGGGCCTGCGAAAGCCGCTGCGCGAAAAGTGTTATTAGGCCAAGGAGAATGAGGGCGGCCCAGAAGAGGAATTTCAACAGCTCATTTCTCTCGCGGGTTTTGTTCATCCAGCCCATGAATGCTGGATCGGTGCGGGTCATGAGCTTCCACTTGGTTGCAATTTCAAAAACTTCACCGGAATCGGCAAGTTCTTCGATCGCGGCCCTGAGACTTTTGGCGTCTGCCTCATGATCGAAGCGTGAGGCGAGGGCGAAGGATCGGCCCCCGTCTTCGACGTGTAGCAAGGCCAGGCGCAGCGGCGGGCAACCAGCAGGGCGATTGAGCAGGATCTCGTCGGAGAATCGATAATCGAGATGGGCGACATCCAATCTGCCTTGGCACATCTGCAGGAAAGCTGTTTCTGCGTCAGCAAATACTTCCAATCTTGTCGTTGCCGGGAAGATTCTCTGCGGCCGGTAATTCCTTTTTGGCGAAGCCACGGCCACCGATTTACCGGCAAGATCTGCAATGGACTTTATGTTCAGCGATTCAGGGAAGTACAGTGTTGTCCCAATCTTCCACCACGGCTCAGTGAGGAAGATCGACTTCTCACGCCCCGCGTAGACTGGTAGAAAAGGCCAGACGTCGATCACGCCTTTTTGAAAGGATTCTTCTGGGCCCATACTGAGGCGTACCCATTCCAACTGATAGCCGGCCAAATCAGCGGCCCGGTTTAAAACCTCCACCGCAAAGCCTTCTGGCTTGCCCTGCTCGTTCCAGTAATTGAAAGGGATGCTTTGGTTTGAGCCAATCCGAAGAGTCTTCTTCTCCTTGAAGTGCTGGCATCCCAGCGTGGCAAAGCCAAGAATCGCTAACAGCGAGGCTGCGATGTTAAGTTTCATGGCCATTGAATATGACGATAGAATCCTGATCTTCGATCTTATCGGTATCTGTAACGAAAGTCTTAGTTCAATCCTTTACGGATGGTACTGATCAAGAGGTCTTCGGCACTTGGCCCCACGCGCGATACGATGCTCGTCTCGTAACCCTGCTCAGGGTAAGCTGCAGCCGTACCGATGTACATCGGCCCGTAGTCGCCGTAAGCGGCCATCGCGGTCCACCCGCTGGCGTTTTCCCTGATGGCGGCCAGTTGGTATTCGACAAAGAGTTCGCCTGGCATGTGCACGATGGCTGCCCCATCCATGCGCAGGGTTTGAATCGTGATGTTCGGTGCCTTCGATTGGCAGCGCTGCCACCAGGCAAGGTAGCGGGCGCTGCTGGCTCGATCGCGCGGGATGGCCTTCGGATCATTTAGTACCTTGCGGATTGCCGTTTCAGTGTACCCTGCCCCTTCGCGGTGCGGCAGGTGAATGGGGATGGCCCGCCAGTCGATGCGTGAGATGGGGCGTGGCTTGGCCCTGGCAAGTGAAGCCTTCATTGCGGTTGCGATCCGCTCGGCCAGCACCGCACGATTGGCCTCGGCTCCATCGTTGTATTTACCTGCGCCGATGTTTCCTGCTGCACCTGTAAAGTAGACGTGAAAGCCCGGCAGCGATTCGCGGGCCATACCTACAAAGTCAGGATTTACGATGCCCTTACCGTAATAAGACATCGGATGAGTTGCATAGTAATGCAGACTGGCAAGGCTCTTGTCGCCTTGATAGAAACTTAGTGTTTTGAGCTTCGGGTCGATCACGCCCTCGGGGGCATCGCAGTAGGGCGAGTTACGGCAGGCCGTGAAGCGCTGGAAGACAAAGGTCTTGCCGTCGGGCGACAGAATACGTCGATTGGAGGCAACCTTGTCGACACTAGCCTCACTGTTTGCCCAATGTGTAACCGGCACTGGTTTCGCCGTTCGGATGGCTGCCGCGACACGCTCAACGGCCTGGCGGCAGAAATCGACCGGCGTGAGCAAGCCAGCTCTAATGTTGGCCGGGATCAGTGCGGCGGCCCCTCGATCGTCCCCCGGTGCGTCGTGCTGGTGCACGGTTTGAACAGCTACCCGATCCGGTGTGGTTTTGGCGGCCTTTGCCAGAGTCGCGCACCAGTGCGAGTGTGAATCCCCACCGATACCAAGCCAGTCCACCGCGCAGACTACGATCGGTTTCTGGCCATCCGGATAGAGCACAACTCCCTTGGCCAGCAGCGGGATCTCGACGCGTTCTACGGGGACGACCAACGAGTAGCAGAGCGGTGCTCCTGTTGGCGGCGTCACATCGACAGAAAACGTGGACAGGCGCAGCGTGGGCCGGGCGGCCAATGCAGGTGCGGCGAAGAAGAGGTGCCGTCTCGTGAGCATGATCTATATGATAGTCTTCCTATTAAGCCCCAAGCTAAATTTTGAAGGACTTCGACGGAGAATTTATGCCATCCCTACCACCCTGTCACGAGATGCAGCGCCGCCATTTTCTTAAGGCTGGCGCGGCTCTACTGGCCCTTGAAAATTTCCCTCATCACCTCTACGCAGGCACGAAGAAGTCTGCTCAGGACCGCGTTCTGCTTGGCCCCGCCAAGGTTCCTGTCTCGCGCCTCGCAATGGGCACAGGTACCAATGGCGTGGGTGGCAGTTCGAATCAGACCAAAAAGCTGGGCTTCAAGGGTGTCTCGGAATTGTTCCGAGCTGCCTATGACCAAGGCGTGTTTTTCTGGGATTCTGCTGACCAGTACGGCAGCCATCCACATCTCAAAGAAGCTTTGAAGACCGTATCCCGAGACAAAGTAACCATCATGTCGAAATCCCGCGCATTGACTGCGGTCGACATGCGTGCCGACCTCGACCGCTTCCGTCGCGAGATCGGCACCGACTACATCGACATCGTCCTTCTTCATTGCATGATGGATAGCGACTGGGACGTGCGCATGAAGGGTGCAATGGATGTCCTGAGCGAAGCAAAAGAAAAAGGCATCATCCGTACCAAGGGCACAAGCTGCCACACGCTTGGTGCGCTCAAGACCGCAGCCAAAAGCCCTTGGGTTGAAGTCGACCTGGCCCGCTACAATCCCGCAGGTTTTGCGATGGATGACAAGCCGGAAGTAGTTACCGCAGTCTTGAAAGAGATGAAGGCCGCCGGCAAAGGCATCATCGGCATGAAAGTTCTTGGTGCCGGCAAGCTGCGCACCAAAGCCGACGAAGCCATTCAATGGCATTTGGCCCAGGGCCTGACAGATTGCTTTACGATCGGCAGCGAAAGCCGGGCCGAAATGGAAGACCTGTTGAACAAGATTCCAGCCGCATCTACACGCGGCTAAGATTTCGAAATTATAGGAGAAAAGAAAATGAAGAAAAATTGGATGGGCGCAATCGCAGGACTTGGCGTTTGCCTGCTAGGAACGATGCTTGTGGCACAGACCCCGAAGAAGGGTGGCTCCACCATTCTTCAACCGCAGATGGCTGTAGCTGCTGACGGTGGCACTCACGAGAAGCCACACACGACTTTGGGTGAAGCTGTCAAGGCTGGCGGAGAGTGGTCTTCCACTACTCTCGGCGCTTCCGTTGATGGCAAGCCGAATCCCGGAGCCAAGCCGATCACGATCACGGGTGAAGTTCTGGACTTCTCCTGCTACATGCAGATTGGCAAGCATGGCGACAAGCATCGCGCTTGTGCTCAGAAGTGCTTCAAGGCCGGTCAGCCGATTGGTCTCCTTGCCAAGGATGGCTCGCTCTACATGTTGATGGACGAAGAGCATGATCTGCGCCGCGACGGCCAGACGGATTTCCGCACTGCTGCTATCGAACATGCAGCCCACATCGTTGAAGTTAACGGTACGCTTTGGTCACACAATGGCGTCAAAGCCATTTACGTTCACGGCTTCACCAAAAAGTAGGTTAGGCATGAAGTTTTCATACTTGTCCCGGCTGGCGCTTCTTGCGCCAGCCTTTGCCATCTTGGCTGCAGACCCTGCACTTGAAGTGCCGCTCGGTCTCCTGCCTATTCAATTTCCCAAAGACAACCCGTACTCGGCTGAGAAGCGCGAACTCGGTCGCTTGCTCTATTACGACAAGCGCCTTAGCGCAGACGGCACCGTGTCTTGTGCCACTTGCCATGCTCCTGAAAGTGCCTTCACCGACAACAAGGCTGTGAGCAGCGGCATCAAGGGGCAGGCCGGCGGCCGTAGCGCTCCTACTGTTTTCAATCGCGCTTACTCGTTGGCTCAATTCTGGGATGGCCGGGCGAAGACTCTCGAAGAACAGGCCGGCGGCCCGATGCAGAATTCGATCGAGATGGGCAATACTCACGATGTGGTGACCAACACCCTGAGGGGGATTCCAGGCTACGTGGCGCGTTTCAAACAGGTCTTCGGAACCGAGAACTTTGGCATTGAGGAAGTGACCAAGGCGATCGCAACCTATGAACGCACAGTGCTGAGTGGCAACTCGCCTTATGACCGCTACAAGGCTGGCAACAAGAAGGCATTGACGGCTGGCCAGATCCGCGGCTTTGATGTCTACTTCAACAAGGCCAAGTGCGACCAGTGCCACGAAGGCGTGAACCTCACTGCCAACTCTTTTCACAACCTTGGAGTCGGCACCGAAAAAGCGAACCCGGACGAAGGCCGCATGGCCGTTACGAAGAGTCCAGCGGATTGGGGTGCCTTCAAGACGCCCACGCTGCGCGAGATCGCTCGTACTGCGCCCTACATGCACGATGGCAGCCTGGCTACACTTGAAGACGTTGTTGAGTATTACGACAAAGGTGGCAACCCCAATAAGAACCTCGATGAGCGTATGAAGCCCTTGAAGCTTACTGCGCAAGACAAGAAGGATCTGGTTGAGTTCATGAAGGCACTCAGTGGCGAGGGCTGGCAGGCAAAGCTTGTTGCGCCAACAGTTTTTCCCAAGTAAGGAATTGGAATGAAATCAAGACGGACAGTTTTGGGCGGCCTCGGGATTGGGGCCGCCACCCTTTTGTTTGAAGCCGGTTGTGGCGGCGAGAAGAAGCGTGTCATTGGTGTCGTACCCAAGGGGCGTGCCCATCTTTTCTGGCAAAGCGTACAGGCCGGTGCGATTCTCGCTTCGCGCGAGACCGGCGTTGAGATCTCCTGGAATGGCCCGGCGAGTGAGACCGACTTCAACGGCCAGTTGCAGATTGTCGATTCGATGATCAACCGGCGCGTGGATGCGATTTGTCTTGCGCCGATCGACAAGAAGGCGATGGTGAGCGTGGTGGAGCGTGCTGCTGCTCAGAAGATCCCAGTTGTGATCTTTGATTCTGCGGTCGACACAGACAAGTTCATCAGCCAGATTGCCACCGATAACTATGCGGCAGGAGCGATGGCAGCCGAACGCATGGGCGAAATCCTTGGTGGCAAGGGCGAAGTCGTCATCGTTGCCGTACAGCCTGGAGCCGCATCTACAATGGCCCGCGAGAGTGGCTTCGAAGAAACGATCGCGAAGAAATTCCCTGGAATCAAAATTGCCGACAAGCGCTTTGGTATGGCCGATTACGCCAAGAGCCTTTCCGTAACCGAGAACATGCTCACGGCACATCCAAACGCCAATGGTCTATTTGCTTCCAATGAATCCAGCGCTGCCGGTGCCGCACAGGCTCTGCGGGGCCGCACAAATTCGAAGCTCAAAATGGTGGGCTTCGATTCTTCTGCTCCGCTGATTGAGGATCTGCGCAAGGGCGTGATCGATTCACTCGTTGTGCAGCAGCCCTTCAAGATGGGTTATGAGAGTGTGATGGCAGCCGTCGCCCACCTTGGTGGCAAGCCAGTCACGAAGATCAACAATCTTGAGCCCAAGCTTGTGATGGCAAGCAATGTGGATCAGCCTGAGATTCAAACGCTGGTCAATCCGGACCTGAAAAAATATTTACCCTAGGGCACCAGTTCTTTGAGGCTGATTTTGCGGAAGGATATCGGCTTGCCAGGATTAAATTGCAAGCCGATAAATCCGCTGAGGCTGCGCTTGTCAGAAGTTTCCAGTACTTTTTTGCCGTTGTGTTTGACGGTGATTTTCGGCCCAAAGTGTATCACCTCAAACGTGTTCCACTCATTGGGCTTAATCTTTGTTTCCGTAGCTTCAGCTATGCCAACGATCGAACCAGTTTTGAAGTCTTTGCGGTCGTCGAAGATCTGCAGCTCATAGCCGGTTTCATGAGGCTTGCCTGTGGCATCGCTGCGCAGGAAGATGCCACTATTGCCATCAGCTGCCGTCTTGTATTCTAGCTTCAGTTCGTAGTCCTTGTAGGTCGTATCTGTGCGAAGCCAACTCGCAGGGCCTTTGTCGACTGTGATCGCACCGTTCTCGACGCGAAAATTCGCGCCACCCACGTTGACCCAACCCTTCAGGGTTTTGCCGTCAAAGAGGTTTGATGCTGAGAGCAGTAGTAGGAGTGGAAGGAACATGAGAACTATTATGGTGCACCCGACAGGACTCGAACCTGTGACCCTTTGCTTAGAAGGCAAATGCTCTATCCACCTGAGCTACGGGTGCACGTACCTTTACTAGTTTAAGGGCAGGTCGAGTACGACACAACTCCATTCGCCTTC